>JAICKA010000142.1 GCA_025928185.1 Gemmatimonadaceae bacterium | reverse complement strand
CGTTGCGCCAGTGTTTCGCCGGAGAGGTTGATCACGACGTCGACGCCGCGGAGTGCGCCGGCGTCGATCGTGCCGGCCGTCGGATTCCATTCGATTTCCGCCGGGTCACGCGCCGCGCGCCGCACGAGCCGCTTGATCGTGTGTCCGTGGCGCTCGAGCGTGGCTGTCGTCGCTCGGCCAATCAGACCGCTCGCGCCGGAGATCGCGATGGTCAGGCGCGTCGCTGGCTCGCGCGAATGTAGAACCGGAGTTGTCACTCGTTCGCATCGGTTGGGACGCCGAATGGTACGGCCGCCCCGCTCACGATGCGAGCCGAACGGTCTGCTAGGCGGGACGCTTCTTGGCCGGGCCGGTCCGCATCGCGGCGAGGAGCCGCGTGATCTCGGCGAGCTGCTGCTCGGTCAGCGTGTGAAAATCCGGCCGCTGGTTTTCGACGTGCCCGATCAACGCGTTCACGTCGAACGCTCCTCCGGGCCGCTGGTCGTCGCCACCGGCGGAGCCGTTCAGCTCACCGATGGCGTGATCCACCAGGCGGAGGGAGGCCTCCGAATCGTACAGCAGCTCTTCCGGGGGTCGCATACGCACGGAACGAATGGGAGTGGCGTTCAGAGGACGCCGCTTTCCAGAATGCGGCGGGCGAGCGCGTCGACGACAGCCGTCGCTTCGTAGGCGCGCGTCAGAACGCGGCGCCGGATCTGGGCAGCGCGCGCGGGATCGAGCGTCGACCCCCTCGTCAGCTCGTTATGGACGGCGAGCACTCGGCTCGTTTCGTCGATCTCGGTGATCTTGGGCACAACCACCGGCTCGACATTCGGGACGGGCGCGATGCGCGGTTCGGTTTCGCTCACCGTTTCGGTCCGCACGAGTTCGGTATACTTCGGATCGACGATCATCATTCCCCTCCACTCCTCCAGTATCGGCCGGCGAGAGACATCCTTGAGAAGCCGCTGCAGCATCATGAGCGGGACTGCAGCTCTCCGCGTGATGCATGGGGTATCGGGCGGGAGTTTTTCAAAGTCGCGCAAACAGGAACAAAATGAATCGGTTCCGGGTTGCGCGCGCGCGCGCCAGCGCGTCCCTTCCACGGACCGGCTCACCGACCGGACCACCGCGCGACGGCGCGGAGCGGCTCCCCCCCAGCATCTCTATGGCAACGATTCTCTGTCTCGATGACGAGCCGGCGATCGGGCTGATCCTTCAGGATACGCTCGAGCGCGCGGGACATCAGACGGTATCGGCGCACACCGTGCCGCAGGCGCTTCAGGCGCTTGCCGTCGGCACGGTCGATCTGATCATCTCCGATTATCGGATGCCGGGGCTCACGGGCCTCGAGTTCCTCGCCCTGCTCCGCCAGGAGGGCTATGACACCCCGCTGATCATGCTCACGGGCTACGCGAGCATCGAGCACGCGGTGGCGGCGATCAAGGCCGGGGCGATCGATTACATCACCAAGCCGGTCCGGCCGGAGCAACTCGAGCTCGCGGTCAACCAGGCGCTCGAGGTCGTCCGGTTGCGCCGCGACAACGAGCGGCTGCGGCGCGAAGTGATGGAGTTTCGCAACGAACGGCAGATCATCGGCGACAGCCCGGCCATCCGACGCGTGCTGCAGACGGTGGCCACCGCCGCGCCCACGCGCGCGACGGTGTTGCTCGAGGGTGAATCGGGCACCGGCAAGGAGCTCTTCGCACGTACGATTCACGCCCAGAGCGAGCGGCGAGACGGGCCGTTCATTCAATTGAATTGCGCGGCGCTGCCCGAGGGCCTGGTCGAGAGCGCGCTGTTCGGCCACGAGAAAGGCGCGTTTACCGGCGCGATCAAACGGGTGGAAGGAGCGTTCGAGCGCGCGAACGGTGGTACGCTGCTGCTGGACGAAATTTCCGAGATGCGGCTCGACCTGCAATCGAAATTGCTGCGTGTGTTGCAAGAGCAGGAGTTCGAGCGCGTTGGCGGCGACGCGGCAATCAAGGTCGACGTCCGGATCATCGCGACGACGAACCGCGACCTCGCGGCGTATGCGGCGGCGGGAAACTTCCGGCAGGACCTCTATTATCGATTGAGCGTCATTCCGGTCCGGCTTCCGCCGCTCCGCGAACGCAAGGAAGACATTCCGGTGCTCGCGTACCGATTTGCGACGCACTACGCGCAGGAAGTGGGCAAGGAGATTACCGGCATCTCGCCGCCGGCAATCGCGCTGCTGCAGGGATATGATTGGCCGGGCAACGTTCGGGAGCTGCAACACGCCGTCGAGCGCGCGGTGATTCTCGCCGACGAGCCGCTCATCCCCGTGCACGCGTTCGATGGCCAGCGTTTCGGCTTGAGCGACAACTGGCAGGGACCGGCGCCGGCGCGCGTGAGCGGTGAGTTCCTTGCCAGCGCCCTCGGATTGGAGCGAACATCGGAGGCGCTGCCGGAAGGTTCGGTCGTGCTGCCGACGTTGAACGTGAGCGCCGCGGAAGCCATACTGGTCGCGCGGGCCATGGAAGTGACGAACAACAATCGCACGCGCGCCGCGGAGCTGCTCGGTATCAGCGTTCGAACGTTGCGAAACAAGTTGAATCCGAATAAACCCGAGTCGGAGGCCGAAGCAGCAAATGAACGCACGTGACGGAATCGTGATGGTGCTCGCCGGCGGCGCTTTGCTGTCGGGATGTCGTACGCCTGCATCGACCAGCGCGACGAGCATCGCTCCGGTCAGCTCGTCGTCGATGGTATGGCCGGCGCCCGCACCAGGACGGATGTACTCGCTGTTGCCGACGCCGCAAACCGTGGCTTGGGGCTATTATGACGCCGCGGCGAAACCAGTGCTCCGCGTCAATTCCGGCGACGAAGTCACCGTCCGCGCGCTATCGACCTGCAGCCCGACGGGCCTCGTGCGCGCCGGGCTCGATTCATCGCGCGTCGAAAAGCTCGCGCGCGACGTCTATGCTGCGCGCTCGACGATCCGGCATGGCCCGGGTGGGCACATTCTCACCGGGCCGATCTACGTCGAAGGCGCGGATTCCGGCGACGTGCTCGAGGTGCGCTTCAAGTCGATCAAACCGGCGATCGACTACGCGTGCAACTCGTTCGGCGGCAACAGCGGCTTTCTGCCGGAAGATTTCCCGGGCGTCCGGCGCACGCGCATCATCGAGTTGGACACGGTGCGAATGCTCGGGCATTTCAGCGACGGCATCACGATTCCGCTGCACCCGTTCTTCGGCAGCGTGGGCGTTGCCCCGCCGGCGTCGATGGGCGCGATCAACAGCGCGCCGCCCGGAATCCATGCCGGAAATCTCGACAACAAGGAGCTGGTCGCCGGGTCGACGCTCTACATCCCCGTCTGGACCAAGGGAGCCCTGCTCGAGATCGGCGACGGCCACGCCGGCCAAGGCAACGGTGAGGTGGACATCACGGCAATGGAAACTTCGCTCATCGGCCACGTGCAGCTCATCGTCCGCAAGGACATGCACCTCAGCGGCTGGCCGCGGGCCGAAACGCCGTCGTACTACATCGCCATGGGTACCGACAAGGACCTGACCGCCGCGACCAAGCTGGCGGTTCGCCAGGCGATCGACCTGCTCGTGACGGTCAAGCACATGACCAGAGAGGACGCTTACCAGCTCCTCAGCGTGTCCTCTGACGTGGACGTCACGCAGCTGGTCGATGGCACTGTGGGGGTCCACGTGATGATTCCCAAGGCGATCTTCAGCCGATGAACCCGGAGCCGATACTCTGGACTTCCGGACACACATGGCCCGTTTTACCCGGCAATTTTTGCCGATGCGGCATTTTCTTCCGGGTACCATGACGCTCAGACCAAGCTGCGAAATCACTCGATGAGAGTCCGGTAAGCTGTTACCGGGAAGAATCTTCCAGGCGCCGACCACCAACGTGGTCGGCGCCTTTTTTTCACCTGTCGGGCTGGTCCATGGCCTGCCTTGTTGAGGCCGCGAACGAGTTCCAGCACACCGGAAATCGGAACCTCACCAGCGAAGACGCATGAGCATTCACGGCAATCGAAATCCAGCCTGCGCGCGGATAGACGGGAGCACCCCGATTCGGGACGACGTCCGCACTCCCGCCCATCAGCCGGCCCCCGCGCTTCCCACCCCCGGCCAGTTCGTCACCCAGTTCCCGACGCCCGCGCAGACGCCCTCCGTTCGTATCCCTGGAGCCGCCACCTCGCGGCGCTGGAGCTGACCATGGAATCCCGCGCCCATTGGGTCGCTTTCGCCAAAGGCGATCTGACCGCTCGTGACATGCTGTTGACGGAGAACCTGAGCCTCGTCCACCACGTTGCCCGCCAGCTCGAGCGCAAACTGAGTGACGAGCTCGATCACGACGAGTTGGTGAGCGCCGGGACCCTCGGCCTCATGTCGGCAATGGCAGCCTTCGACGCCAGCCGCGGCCTCGCCTTCAGCACGTTTGCCGTTCCGCGCATTCGCGGCGCGATCCTCGACGAGCTGCGCCGGCAGGACCATGTGCCCCGTTCCGTTCGCCGCAAGACACGCGACATCAGCGCGGCTCGCACGGCCCTGGCCTCGCAATTCTGCCGCGCTCCCGAAGACAATGAAGTTGCGACGGCGCTCGGCGTAGACCTGCAGACCCTCTGGAAGTGGGAATCCGACGTCGAAGGCGCGATCCGCGTGCCGATCGATCGTCCCCCGATGGAGCGCGGAGAAGCGCATTCCTCACCGCTCGATTTGCTCCACACCGATCCTGACGCGGGCATCGACGAACAGCTCGGCCGCGAGCAGGAAGTGATGATGCTCCGCGAAGCGATCATGAAGCTCAAGGAGCAGGAGCGCACGGTGCTCGCGCTCTACTACTTCGAGGAGCTCAAGCTTCACGAAATCGCCGAGATTTTGAGCCTCACCGAGTCGCGCGTGTCGCAGATTCGCTCGCGCGCCCTCGAGCGGCTGCGCGAAACGGTTGGAGCAGCCCTCGCCTCGTAATGCCCTCCCCCGCATCGCACGTCCGGTCGCGACCGGGCGGCCGCGCGGCTGCCCATTCGCCGCAGAACCTGATCGAATCGCTCATCGACGCGTTCGAGACGGAATCCCGGCTGCTCAGTGAGCTGATCGCGGTCATGCAGCGCCAGCGCGGCGCCGTTGGCGACGACGATCTCCAGGCCGTGGACGACAGCGTGTTCGCCACCCATCGCGTGCTCGCGACACTCAGTGAAGCGCGCAGCCGGCGTCAGACCCTCAACCGACTGCTCGGGTATCGCGAGGACCTCGCGATCCAATCGCTGAACGAGACGCTCGGTGCACGGTTGTCGGCGGAGCTCGGCGTCGCGCGGGAGCGACTGTCGGCTGCAGCCCGCAATCTGTCGACCGAGGTCTCGATCAACCGGCGGCTGCTGCGCGCCGCTCTCGCCGGCGACGCTACCGACGATCCAGGGCGCGCCGCGCCTTGAGCGTCGGCAGGCGCAGGCCCACAACGCCTGGCCCGCGATTCACCGTTCCACCGAGCGTCGCCGCGAGCGACTCGGCATAGCGACTCTCCGGCCGCGCCGGCACGGCACTCACGAGTGCTGGAGCCCCAACGCGAAACTCCAACCGCACTACCTGCTCGTCCGACTCGGTCATTACGCGCACGGTCGTTCGTTCCGCGCGCGCCAATCGCTTGGCGTCGTATAGCAGCAGCGTGAGCGCACGCACGAGCGCCCAGCGCGTCACGCGAACCGGCTCGACGTACGGCGTCGGCACAATCGTGACCTGAACGTCGCGCACGTCATGCAGAAATCGGTGCAGGGCGAACACGTCGGCGAGCACGTCGTCGAGAATCAGCGGCTCTTCAGGGGATACCGTGTCACGGGGCAGCAGCCTGACCATGCGGCTGCACTCGCCCAGACGAGCAAGGTCGCTCGCCATCGAGTCGAAGCTCGCGCCTTCGACCGGCAGATCACCCAGCTGAAACAGCTCGACGACGGCGGAGAGCGAGCCGATGCGATTGTTGAGCGCGTGATGCAGGCCCTGAAGCGCCTGCTCCACCAGCTCGAGCCACTCCTCGATTCCGTCGTGCACCACCGTTGCGCTGCTGGCCTCCGTCACTGCGTTCTCTCCGGATTCGGCTGCCCTAAGCTATTCGCCAAACCCGCGCGCATCCATTCGAGATCTGGCGCTGTCGAAACCCGCAGGTACGATGCGACCGTAGAGTCGCTGTTCACACGACGATCACGAGGCGACGGCTCATGGAAACACTGACGCGGGATCTCCGGTACGTCATCCGTTCGTTGCGGCG
>JAICKA010000008.1 GCA_025928185.1 Gemmatimonadaceae bacterium | reverse complement strand
TCAGAGTCCCGGCTGCACCCCTGATTCCGACGGCGACATCCACGACGCGACGTTCAGATCGACCGGCAGCTTCACGTTCGCCACCGAACGCGCCACGTCGATCACGCCCTGCCACATGCCGGCAAACGTGTAGCCCACGTCCTGGGGCGCCTTGCCTTCATCGAAGCCCTTGCCGCCTGCTACCCACATGCGCGGCGTCTCGGTGTCGCCCGCGGCGACGAACACCTGCTTCAGATCCGCGTACACTTGCGGCGCGTTGTGCTCGTGCGTGTACACGCCCGGCCGGTACGCGCCAGTCGCCAGCATGCGCGCCGCCCATGCGCGGTAGTAATCGCGCATCGCCGGCGGAATGTTCTCCATTCGTTCGATGTCGAGAAACACGACGTCACCGCGCGGAAAGCCTTCGGCCTTCGCGCGGGCGATCGCGTCGTCGGCTTCGAGCGTGCCCTGACTCGCCGTCACGAGGTTCGCCGCGCAATCGCTCCGCTTGCGCAACGCCGCCAGTGCGGACGCGCTCAGCTGCTTCGGCGTCTTGCCCCACGTCTGCTGGCCGACGTAGACGATCGCGATGCCCCATCCCATTTCCTTGAGCGTCTCGCGCTTGCCGACCCACGATTTGTCGGCATGGCAGGGTGACGGCAGGTAGTAGCCGACCCACGTGTACGGCGAGCCGGGCGTCTTCTTCCACGTGCGCATGACCGCGTCGCCCGGATACGTGTGCGTGTCGAAGCCGACGAACGTTCCCTTTTCGTAGGCGGTTGCGATCGGCGCCGACTGACCCGTGACGGCCGCGGCCGCCTGTGCCACGCCCGCCGCGACGTTAGCGACGGCGGAGCCGCCGGGCTCCGTCGGTGATCCGTTGCACGCCGCGAGCAAGATCGACGCGGCGCCGCACGCGAGCTCGAGAAATCGAGAAATGCCGGCACCGCATTGCATCCGCGTCTGCATGGCGCCTACACAACGCAATCACCGTACTTCCGCGCGAGCGCCGCTTCGCCCGATGCGACAGCGCACCCGCTGCGCCCGCCGTACATTTCGCGAATGGCGAAATACGACAAGTCCCGCGCGTGGAAGGAAGCGCGCGAGCTGGTGCGGGAGCACCGACGGTCGCTCAGCATTGGACTCGCGCTCATGGTGGTGAATCGGCTCGCCGGGCTCGTCCTGCCGTGGACGTCGAAGTTCCTCATCGACAACATCATCGGAAAGCACCAGGCGCGGCTGCTGATGCCGCTGGCGGCGATCGCGGTCGTCGCAACGCTGGTGCAGGCGGGCACATCTTTCGCCCTGTCGCAGGTCGTCAGCGTCGCCGCGCAGCTGGCGATCACCAACATGCGCAAGCGGGTTCAGGCGCACGTGCTGCGCCTGCCGATCTCGTACTTCGATTCGACGAAGACGGGCGTGCTGATCTCGCGGATCATGACCGACGCCGAAGGCGTGCGGAATCTCGTCGGCACGGGCCTGATCCAGCTGCTCGGCAGCATCATGACCGCCGCGATGGCCGTCGCCGTGCTCTTCTATCTCAATTGGAAGTTGACCGGCGCGACGCTGATCGTCCTCATCGTGTTCGGCGCAATGATGACGATCGCGTTCAAGAAGCTGCGCCCGCTGTTTCGCGAACGCGGAGCGATCAACGCCGACGTCACCGGGCGCCTGACGGAGACGATCGGTGGCGTGCGGCTCGTGAAGGTCTACGTGGCCGAGCCGCGCGAGCGGCTGGTGTTCGCGCGCGGCGTACACAAGCTGTTCAGAAACGTTGCGCAGACGATCACCGGAACGTCCGCCGTCGGCGCGGGTACGGCTGTGATAACCGGAGTCATCGGCGTGCTGATGATCATCATCGGCGGCCGGTCGATCATCGCCGGCACGATGTCGCTCGGCGATTTCGTGATGTACGTGTTCTTCGTCGGTCTCATGGCGGCGCCGCTCGTTCAGATCGCCTCGATCGGCACGCAGGTGAGCGAGGCGTTCGCCGGCCTCGACCGCATCCGCGAAGTGCGCGAGATGGCGACGGAGGACGAAGCTGATGCAACCAAGGCGCCGCTACGCGACATCGAGGGCCGCGTCGAGTTCCAGGACGTGAGCTTCGAGTACACGCCGGGCGTGGAGGTGCTGAAGCACATCTCGTTCGTGGCGCCGGAGGGTTCCACCACGGCGCTCGTCGGTTCCAGCGGCTCGGGCAAGAGTACGATGATCGGCCTCGTGATGGCGTTCAATCATCCCAAGCACGGGCGCGTGCTCGTCGATGGCCGCGACGTCGCGACGCTGCGGTTGCGCGACTATCGCTCGCGCGTCGGGGTAGTAATGCAGGACAACTTTCTGTTCGACGGCACCATCCGCGAGAACATCGCGTTCAGCAAGCCGGGAGCGACCGACGCCGAGATCCGCGCGGCGGCGCACGTGGCACACTGCGACGAGTTCGTCGATCACTTCGAGAAGGGCTATGACACGGTCGTCGGGGAACGCGGGGTGAAGCTCTCGGGCGGACAGCGGCAGCGCGTCGCCATCGCGCGCGCGGTGCTCGCCGATCCGAGAATCCTCATTCTCGACGAGGCCACCTCGAGCCTCGACAGCGAGAGCGAAGCGATGATCCGCGACGGGTTGCGATCGCTGCGCCGCGGGCGCACCACGTTCGTGATCGCGCACCGGCTCTCGACGATCGAGAGCGCGGACCAGATTCTGGTGCTGGAGAACGGCGAGATCGTGGAACGCGGCACGCACCACGAGCTGATCGGCCGTGCGGGCCGCTATCGGCAGTTGTACGAAAAGCAGTATGGCGCGGAGCACGATCGGTTCATCAATCCCGGCGAGGACTTCCTTCGCGTCGGGCCGCGCGACGAGGTTCGCAAGATCTGAAGCACGCCGAGGAACGCCTGAGGACTACTCGATGATCTCTCTGATCGCCGCCACGATGCTCACCGCGCGTGTCCTGTCGCAGGCGCCGGACACGGCGCACTGCGACAGCATGCCGATCACGCCGCCGCCGGTCGTTCCAGGTTCGCGCATGCCGTTCGCGCTGAACGAGGACCTGCACTACTCGGCGTCCTTCGGCAAGCTGCACGTCGGGTCCGGCGAAATGCGGATCCTCGGGTCGGAAAGGGTGCGCGGTCAAAGTACCTTGCGGGCGATCTTCACGATCTCCGGCGGCTTTCTGTTCCTGCACGTGCACGACACGACCGAAAGCTGGTTCGACACCAGCAGCTTTCATTCGCTCCGCTTCGTGCAGGCACTGCACGAGCCGCACTATCACGCAAATCGCGATTTCCAGATCTTTCCCGAGCGCGAGATGCTTCGCGACCGCGAAGGACGCGAGCAGCCGTCGGTCGCCGACCCGCTCGACGACGTGTCGTTCGTGTACTACGTGCGCACGCTGCCGCTCGAGCCCGGCCAATGCTACGAGTTCCGGCGCTACTTCAAGCGCTCGGGCAATCCCGTCGTCGTGCACGTGGTGCGACGCGACACCGTCAGCGTTCCCGCTGGCACCTTTCGAGCAATCGTCATTCGCCCCGAAGTGACGACGTCGGGCATCTTCGCCAAGGGAAAGGCGGAGCTCTGGCTGTCGGACGACTCGCAGCGACTGCTGCTCCAGCTCAAGTCGTCGCTGCCTTTCGGTTCGATCAATCTCTACTTGAAGAGCATCGGGCCAGAGACGCCGCAGTAACACCGCGCACGCATGCGCCGCAAACGTATGCGCTCCCGCAGAAAATCTTAGTGAGTTCGTAATGCACGGCTGACAACCGTCGGGAACACTCGTGCGTAGAAGAGACGTCAGACCTACAGACGCATCTTCCCCGAGGATCCCGTGCTGGCCCGTCGCACCACTCTCTTTCTGCTCATCGCGCTCGCTGGCCCGCTCGTGCCGCTCCAGGCGCAGAGCGCCTCCGACATCCTCCGCGGGCAGGTCATCGGTCCGGACAAGAAGCCAGTGGAAAACGTGACCGTTACCGCCACGTCGCTGCTGTCCGAAACGTCGCGCACCGCCAAGACCAACAAGGACGGTCGCTACACGATCATCTTCAGCGGCAACGACGGCGACTACATGATGTCGTTCACCGGCATCGGCTTTCAACCGACGCGCTTCGAGGTGAAGCGCGAGGTGGATGAGGACATTCTCATCGCCAATGCCACGTTGACGCGAATGGCGGTCAAGCTCGACGCCGTGCGCGTCACCGCGGGGCGCGAGAAGCCGGGCCGGAACGACAATCAGCAGGACGTTGGCGGCCGGGATCAGGTGCTCAACACGAACAACGTGCCGATCGACGTGCTCGGCGATCTCGCCGCCATGGCGGCGACGCTCCCCGGCGTCACGCTCATTCCCAGTGCCGACGGCACGAGCGGATTCTCGGTGCTCGGGCTTGGCGCCGACCAGAACAACATCACGCTCAACGGCCTGAACTTCTCCGGCACCGATCTCCCGCGCGACGCGACGACGCAGACCCGCGTCACGACGTCGAGCTTCGACCCGTCGCGCGGCGGCTTTTCCGGCGCGCAGATCGCGCTGCGCACCAACAGCGGCTCGAATTACAAGGCGCGCTCCATCCATCAGACCGTCGACGCGCCAAGCCTGCAGTACACTGACGCGATCGGGCGGCAGCTCGGGCAGCAGTACACGAATCTGCAGTTCAGCGGCAACGCGTCCGGCCCGATCACCTTCGACAAAGCCTTCTACTCGTTTTCATGGCAGCTCGGCCGCCGCACGAGCGACCTTCAGACATTGCTCAACACCGATCCGCTGGCGCTCGAGCGCGTCGGCGTCTCGGCCGACTCGGTCGAGCGGCTGCTGCAACTCCTCGCCGCCGATCAGATCCCGATCACGGCGACGGGGATCCCGGGCGACAAGCTGACGCAGAACGGCTCGTTCCTCACGTCGTTCGACTTTGCGCCGAGCGGCACGCACAACTACACGATCACGCTGAACGGCCGGTGGAGCGGGGCCGACGCCACGAGCCTGTCGACGACCGCCGTGCCCGGCCATGGCGGCGAGACGCGTAATTACGGCGGCACCATTCAGGCGCGGCACACGAGCTACTTCCACGACAGCTTCCTCGACGAGACCAGCGCCTCGTTGTCGCGAACCGTCGCGACCGGCGATCCCTACGTCGCGCTGCCGTCGGCCCTCGTCCGCGTCAACTCCGATTTCGCCGACGGCACGGCCGGCGTCTCCAACCTGCAGTTCGGCGGCAACACCGGGTTGCCGCGAAGCTCGGCCTCCATGAGCACGCAGCTCCAGAACCAGCTCTCCTGGATCAGCCTCGACAACAAGCATCACTTCAAGTTCGGGGTCGACTTCCGGTACAACCGCTACTCGCAGAGCAACACCAACAATCAGCTCGGCACGTTCGTCTACAACTCGCTCTCGGATTTCCAGAGCGGGCTTCCGGCGAGCTTCAGCCGGCGTCTCCAGACGAACCGTCGTCAGGGCGACGACTTCGGCGCGTCCACATGGCTCGGCGATGCGTACCGCCCAGAACGGCGGCTGCAGCTGACGTACGGCGTGCGCGTCGACGCATCGCACTTCCAGGGCAACCCGTCGTTCAATCCGGTGGTCGATTCGATCTTCGGCGCGCGCAACGACGCCGTGCCGCGCGGCGTGTACGTCAGTCCGCGCTTCGGGTTCAGTTACACGTACGGCACCAATCCGCAGATCGGCGGATTCGCCGGCGCGGCGCGCGGCTCGCGCGGCCAGATCAGCGGCGGCATTGGCGAATTCCAGAATCTTCCAAGCTCGCAGCTGATCGCCGCAGCCATCGACCAGACCGGGCTGCCGTCGGCGGCGCAGCAGCTGAGCTGCGTCGGCAGCGCCGTGCCGACGCCCGACTGGAGTGCGTACCAGCTGAGCGACGCCAACATTCCGGCAACCTGCGCCGGCGGTGTCAGCGAATTCTCGAGCACCGTGCCCAACGTCTCGCTGTTCACGCCCGACTACATCCCGCAGCGAAGCTGGCGCGCGAACCTGAACTGGAACTTGCCGATCCTGAACAACCGGTTCCGGATGAGCAGTGGCGCAACCTATTCGCTCAATCTGAATCAGCAGAGCACGATCGACCTGAACTTCGACCAGACCGGCCAGTTCACGCTGCCGAGCGAAGGCAATCGGCCGGTGTACGTGAGCCCATCGAGCATCGTGCCGAGCACCGGAGCCATCGTGTCCGGCGACGCGCGCGTCACGCAGCAGTTCGCGCAGGTGACCGATTATCTCTCCGACCTCAAGTCGCACAGCAGCCAGTTGAGCATCGGACTGTCGCCGATCGCGTTCAACTCGGCGTTTCAGTGGAACGTGACGTACGTGTACCAGCGCGTCAGCGATCAGAGCCGCGGCTTCAACGAGAACACCGCCGGTGATCCGTATCTGATCGAGTGGGCGCGCGGCGATCGCGACGCCCGGCACCAGTTCACGTATACCCTCGGGTACACGATTCACCAGGCCGTGAGCATCACCGCGTTCGGGCGCGTGCAGTCCGGCAACCCGTTCACGCCCATGGTTTCGGGCGACGTCAACGGCGACGGCTACAACAACGATCGCGCGTTCATCTTCGATCCGTCGAAGAGCACGACCGATCCGGCGCTTGCGTCGGCGATGCAGAATCTCCTCTCGACGGCGTCGCCGTCGGTGCGCAGCTGTCTGCTCTCGCAGCTCAACACGGTCGCGATCCGGAACAGTTGCCAGGGCCCGTGGGCGACGAGCCTCAGTCTGCGCGTCTCGCTCGTGTCGCAGGCGCTGAAGCTGCCAGACCGGGCGACGATCTCGCTCGGCATCGCCAACCCGCTCACCGGCATCGACGCGCTGGTGCACGGCTCGAACAACCTGCACGGCTGGGGCGCGCCATCGTTCGTCGACCCGACGCTGCTGTACGTGCGCGGGTTCGATCCGACGACGCAACGCTTCCAGTACGACGTCAATCCGCGGTTCGGTGAAAATCGTCAGGCCACGGCGGTGAATCTCGCGCCGACGCGCCTCACGCTGGATGTTCGCGTCGACGTCGGCCCCGAGCGCGAGCGGCAGGATCTCTTCCTGCGCCTGCGCTCCGGACGCGGCGGCAAGGGCAACAAGCTGAACGAGAATCAGATCAAGCAGCAGTACGAGCGCAGCTACCCGAATCCATTCGAGCAGATGCTGCGGCAGGAAGACTCGCTGCATCTGAGCGACGAAGTCGCCGACAGCATCGCGATCCTGAACAAGGCGTACGGCAAGGTGATCGATTCGATCTGGACGCCGGTCGCGAAGTATCTCGCCGCGCTGCCGCCGTCGTACGATCTGGACGAAGCCTACGGCCGCGTGCGCGCCGCGCAGAACAAGTCGCTCGACCAGATGGCGATCTACGGACCGGACGCCAAGAAGCTCCTGACGGACGAGCAGATTCGGAAGCTGCCACCGTACATCGCGCTCTTTCTCGACAACCGGGCGATTCGCCAGGTGCGGCCCGGCCGGGCTGGTGGCGGCCGCGGCGGCTTCTTCGGATTCTGAGGCCGATCAGCAAACCGGCATGAGCAAACACGAAGCCCGGTGCGCGCCTGCGCACCGGGCTTCGTCGCGATCGGGCTCGTTCAGCGGCGATGCCGGCGCGAGCGCCGCTGATGCTCCGCGTCCGACGGTCCGCCGCCGACGTGCAAGGCAACGCCGGCCCGCAGCTCGGTCGTTGGCGCGAACGCGTTCGACGCGGTCGGCAGCATGAACTGCGACATCCGCCAGCGCGATTCACCGAACACGTCGATCGCGCTGCCGAACGGGATCGACAGGCCAAATCCGTAGCTCCAGTTGCTGTGGCGATCGTTGAAACCATCGGCGTCCGTCTCCGCCGTGCCGAGGCCGGCGAACACGAACGGATCGAGCAGCTGGCTGAGCGTACTGCCGCTGCCGCCGAGGAACAGGAGCAGGTCGGCATCGGCGGCCCAGGGGCGCATGGTCCCCGTGCGCGCCGAGAACGCGCTCGCGGGATCATTCTTCAGCGCGACATCGGCGCTGGCGCGCAGTCCCCATCCGCCGCCGGCGAGCGCCAGTCCGAGCCCGGCGAGCGGATTGGCGATGGCGCTGGGAACGTACGAGACGAATGGACTGATCGAGACACCGCCGCGCCGCTGAGCGAAGGCGGTTTGAACTGGGGCAACCGCGGCCAGAATCGCGAGCGTGGCCGCGACGCGAACGAGCGTTGACCGTGACACGGGAAGCTCCGGGGAAAGTTGGCCCCTGATGGTGCAGGGCCGCTGCCACTGACGGGTGCGCATCGCAAGTGATTGTCCGTTCAGCCGTTGCCCCGTATTGTGCAGAATGCGAAAACGCATGGATGTCACCGGCCAGAGACACGCATGTGTCCTCCTGGCGCACATCATCGCCGCCGCGGTCGGGTGCTCGATGCTGCTCGCCGCGTGCGGCGGCGACTCGGTGCCAGGCACCAACGCCACGTCGGACGAAGCCGGCCCGCGCGCGGGAAAAGGCGGCGCGGCGGTCGCCTCCGGTAGCCCGAGCGCACCAGGTGTCCGGTACGACACCCTGCCGTCGCGCGGGCAGTTCGTCGGCGGCTCCGTCCTTATGCAACGGAACGGCGCGCCATCGTCATTCGTATTCTCGCAAGTGCAGACGAAGCACGCCGACGTGCTGCGCCTCGACAGCGTCGTTGCCGGCGCGCCACGGGACCGCTCGCGGATCATTCGAGCCGAGCTCTCGGTACCGCCGTTGGCCCCCGATGAGCGTTTGCTCATCGGTTCGTGCGATGCCGGCGGCCGGCTCGACCCGGCGCTCGTGGCCATCGTCGTCGTCGACTCCGGCGCGACACGCTACACGCGGATTCGGCAAGCGTGGCGCGCACAGCCCACTGCCGGCCGGTTCGAGGTTGTGCCGGTGCGCGGAATCAGCTGTGAGGAGACGGATCGCGGAGGATGAGGGAGTGTGGTCCGTGGTCCATGGTCCGTGGACCATGGTTCATGGTCCACGGACCATGGTCTCAGCGAGATCGGCGCACAGGTCGAGTCCAGTGCCGCGAATCCAATCGGGCATTTCCGAGTTTGATCTGCGTTTTTCTGCGAGATCTGCGGCTTCGCTCTTCGGTCTACGTAAGAGCACATTGCATGGGCTGCATCCGCGGCCGCTGACGCAGCCCGGCAAATCCGCGGCGAGAACTCTGTGATCGATCAGAATCCGACACCTCTGCTCCTCTATCTCCTCGATCTGCTCGGCGTCGCGGTATTCGCCGTCAGCGGCGCGCTGGCGGCTGGGCGCAAGCGGCTGGATCTGATCGGCGTCATGGTGCTCGGCCTCGTCACCGCGGTGGGCGGCGGTACCATCCGCGACGTGCTCCTCGCCCGTCATCCGATCTTCTGGCTTGCGGATTCGCGGTACGTGATCGTGATCGTCGCGTCGGCGCTGGCGACGGTGGCGTACGTGCGCTGGCGGAGACCGCCGGCCGGATCGCTCCTCTACGCCGACGCGCTGGGCCTCGCGATGTTCAGCATCACTGGCGCGCGGATCGCCGAACATGCGGGACTGCCGGCCGTCGCCGGCATCGTGCTCGGCACCATCACCGGTGCGGCTGGTGGCGCCGTGCGGGACGTGCTCTCCGCCGAGATCCCGCTCGTGCTTCGCCGCGGCAATCTGTACGCGAGCGCGGCGATCCTCGGCACCGGCACCTACTTCGCGCTCGTCGACCTCGGCGCCCCGCGCACGATGGCGACGTGGATCGGGCTGGCGATCATCATCGTCGTCCGCCTCGCGTCGATCGCGTGGGGGCTGCAGTTGCCAGTTTTCGAACTAGAGGATAGAGAAGAGAGGATGGAGGAGCGGCGAGATTCCAGCCTCTAGCCGCCAGACTCTCACTCAGCAGTACTTGTTGAACGCGTTCACCAGATCGTGCGCAATCTCGTCGGCCGAGCGGCTCTCGATCTGCCAGCGCTCGAGCATGAACACCAGCTGGCCGTTCTTGAGCAGTCCGATCTGGGGCGATGACGGCGGGTAGCCGGTGAAGTAGCTGCGCGCGCGCTCGGTCGCTTCGGCGTCCTGGCCGGCGAACACCGTCGTCAGCGTGTCCGGCTTCACGGGATTCTGGAGCGCGATCGCGACCGCGGGCCGCGCCATTCGCGCCGAGCAGCCGCAGACGGAATTCACCACCACGAGGGTCGTGCCCTTGGCGTTCTGGAGCGTACCGTCGACCTCCTCCGGCGTGCGCAGCTCCTTCACGCCGAGCCGGGTGAGATCCTGGCGCATCGGGGTCACGAGCCGCTCGTCGTACATCTGCTGTGGAAGACGCATGGGTGCTGTCCTGGTCGTTTTTGTAATTATGAGTTGCTCACGCCGCTTCGAGTGCGGCGTGGGGATCATTCATCGCGTACGAGGGCGAGAATCGCGCCTTGGGGCACGACGAGAAAACGCTCCTGCTCGAACGTGATCTCGACCGCCGCCTTGCGGAAGAACAGCGCGTAATCGCCCGGCTTGGCCTGCATCGGCACGAAGCGCGTGGCACGCTCCGTCGTTCGCCAGGGTTCGTCGGAAAAGGAATCGGGGCTCGGCATGGGCAGGCCGGGGCCGGTGGCGACGATTGTGCCGCCCTGCACCGCCTGATTGTCCACCGCCGTGGGCGGAAGATACAGTCCGACGTTCGTCCGCTCCTCGCCATCTTCCACGCGAACGAGCACACGGTCGCCGACGACGATGAGCTCCTTGTCTCGCCTGATCATTCGTGCTCCTGCCCTGGTGACTCTGCGGTACCGTTCGCCTGAAAATTAGTCGTCGGGAGAAGGCATCGGGATTGGCGCCTGCCGTGTCAAACGGAACACCGGATAGCTCACGATCACGATGCCGAGCGCGAACAGGCTGTTGCGCGTGTCCGCCGCCACCGCGCTCGCCAGAAAGACGAGCGATCCGAGCAGCACGAAACCCGTCGTCCAGGGATGTCCCTTGGCTCTGTACGGCCGCACCGCATCCGGCTCGCGCTGCCGCAGCACGAACACCGCCGTGAACGACAGCGTGTAGTCCGCGACGAAGAAGAATGCCGCGATGGCGATAATCGTCTGAAAGGTGCCGGTCGCCAGGAAGGCCACCGCCACCGCCCCGGTCAGCACCATCGACACCGATGGCGTGCCGCCGGAGTTGACGCGGGTCGCCGCCGGCACCCCGAGCCCGTCGCGGCTCACCGAAAACAGCACGCGGGAGCCCATGAGCAAACACGCATTGACAGCGCTCGGCAGGGACACGATCACGACGAGCCGCACGAGCAGCTCGCCGCGTGCGCCGAACAGCGCGTGTGCCACCGTGCCGGCGGCCAGCGGTGATCCGGCGAGCGCCGATGTCGGAAGCGCGTGGACGAACGCGATGTTGATGAGCAGGTAGATCGCGGCAATGCCGATCAGGCTGTAGAACATCGACTGCGGAATTTGCCGACCGGGATCGTCCAGCTCCTCCGAGAAGTAGATCGGGCCGTTCCAGCCGTCGTACGTGTAGATGACGGATTGCGCGGCGAGCATGAACGCGGCAAATCCGGCGGTCGCCGCCCCGGTTGCGGCGGCGGCTGGAGCCGGCACCAACACGTGCGCCCGGCCCGCGAAGACGAAGCACGCCGCCACCAGCGCGAGCAGCGCAATGGCCTTGGCGAGACTCGTGAGCTGTTGCGCACGATCTCCGAACCGGGTGCCGTTGAGCAGCAGCACCGTGAAGATCGCGACGACGATCATGGCGAGCGGCATCGCCATCGTCGGATCGAGCGAGGCGACGCTGGCGATCGATTCGCCAACGACCAGCGCGATCGCCGCCGCGGACGCGGCGTTGGAGATCCAGTCCAGCCAACCGACCACGAAGCCGGCGTAGTCTCCGAAGGCGTGCCGCGCGAACACGTACTGCCCGCCGCTGCGCGGCAGCATAGTCCCCAGCTCGGCCAGCGCATTCGCTCCGAGGCCGGCGTACACGCAGCCGACCACCCAGATTCCCACGAACAGCCACGGATTCGGCAGCAGCGTCGCGATGTCGCCCGGCGTCCGCAGAATGCCCGCCCCGATCGTGTTGCCGATCGTCACGGCGAGCCCGAACGACAGGCCGAGGATGCGCAGCAGCGGCTGGGGGCGGGTCATCAGGCAAGCATGCGCGCGCGCCGATGCAAAGCGCCAGTAGCGAGTTCGATCGCAAGGAAATTGTCTGGGCGAACCACGGGCGGTGTTCTTTCCACGACGCAGCGGCTAAGATCTCGCACCACCCGAGGAGACCGTCATGCGCATCACGAGAATCGCCGCCGCGCTGTGCGCGTGTGCCGCCCTGAGCTCCGCCGCCGCGCAGCGTACACCGTCGAACGGCACCGAAGTCCTGCAGCGCATGCACGACGCGTATGCGGGCCGCTGGTATCGCACGCTCACGTTCACGCAGAAGACGACGCAGCGCCGGCGGAACGGCACCGACACCGTGTCGACCTGGTACGAGAGTCTCCGCTACACGCCGGCGACCGGCACGCAGCTCCGCATCGATCTCGGTCCCCCGAAAGCCGGAAACGGCGTGCTCTATACGGCCGACTCGAGCTGGCGCATGCGCCAAGGATCATTGGCGTCGGCGCAGGGCGGCGGAAACGAGTTCCTGCCGATGATCGAAGGCGTGTACATGCAGCCCGTCTCGCGCACGGCGGCGGAAGTCGCGAGCACGCATGTCGACATGCAGCGCGTTTCGTGCGGAACGTGGCAAGGCAGGCCGGTCTGGATCGTCGGCGCGTCGTCCGCCGCTGACACGACGTCGCCGCAATTCTGGGTGGACACCGAGCGCAACGTCGTCGTCCGAATGATCCTCAGCCCGGCGCCGAATGCACCGTCGATGGACATCCATCTCGACAAGTACGTGCCGCTCGATGGCGGCTGGCTGGCAACGCGAGTTGCGATGAGCGTGGGCGGCGTGCCGCGGCAAACCGAGGAATACCGCGACTGGAAAGCCGGAATGGATCTGCCGGCTGGATTATTCGATCCGGCCACGTGGACGACGACGCCGCACTGGGCGTCCCCGCCAGACGGCGCGCGCTAGTTCCCTGCCGGCAGCTCCTCGGGGTCGTCCTCTTCGTGCACGACCGTTTCGCGAAGAATCTGGACGAGGCCGGCGAGCATCAGCCCCCAGAACACGATCATCACGCCGCGGTAGAGCAGCGCGTTGAGCGCCATGCCCGGCCAGTCGTCCCAGTGGGCGCGAACGGGGCCCATCGCCTCGTGCCCGAACGCGATCAGCAGCGCACTGACCGTCATCTCGGCCGCGACTTCCACGACGGCGAACAGTGGCGCGCGCCAGAAATACTGGTGCAGCGGGTAGTTCCCCAGGTGCGCCGTGAGCATGCCGAGCAGGATGGCCGCGCCGATCGCGATCGCGCCACCGAGGTAGAGCCAGTTGTTCGAGCCGTGCGTGAGCATCAGCACGCGAAAGACGCGCATCGCCACGCCCGTCAAAACCGCCATCTCGACGAGCGAGCGGCTGATTCGACGGAGCGCTTTCGGCTCTGCGGTATGCTCGAGCGACTGTCTAGGAAATAAACTCGACATGGCTCACCCCTGTGTTCAAACGAACTGCTGAAAGGGTGGTAACGTCACCTGAGCCGCCGGAACCCGGCTCGGTACTGGCGAACGCGGCAACGGGGAGCGTCACGCGCAGGGTGGTGCCGGCGGTCGAACTATCCGCGACCTCGATGGTACCCCCGTGCGCGGCAATGATCCCGTAGCTCACACTAAGGCCGAGTCCGGTTCCCTCGCCTTCACGTTTAGTGGTGAAGAACGGCTCGAAGATATGCGTCCTCGCGCGCTCGGGAATGCCGGGACCCGTATCACGTACGTCCAGAACGACCTGATTGCCGTTCAGGCGAGTAGACACGACCAGCGTACCGCCGCCGAGCGGCGTCATGGCCTGTGCAGCGTTGGTGATGAGGTTCAGACAGACCTGCTGCAATTGGCGCGGGTCGCCGACGACCTGCGGCAGGGCAGACGCGAGCTCCGTCTGGACGTCGATCCTGCTCGACGCCATTTGATATCCGCGCAGCCGCAACGTGCGCAGGACGACGCCGTTGAGATCCAGCGGCTCGCGCAGCGGATCGCTCCGACGGGCGAACGCCAGAAGATCCTTCACCACCTGGCTGGCGCGCAGCGTCTCGGACTTGATCACCTCGATCGAATCCCGCTGTGCCGACGACAGTCCGCCGTCGCGGAGCAGCAGTTGCGCGAACGCGCTGATGCTGCTCAAGGGATTGTTCACCTCGTGCGCAACGCCCGCGACCAGCTCGCCGATCGCGGCGAGGCGATCGGACGCCATGAGGCTTGCGCGCATCGCGCGTTCGGCCGTGGTGTCGCGGCCGACGAGCAGGACGGTCGGCGGATCCGCTTCCGGCAAACGGGTCATCGCGAGTGCGACGACCCGCGGTTCATCGCCCTCGCCCGTCTCCCGCGAGAACCGCACCTCGAGCCTCGACGGGTTTCCGGCGAACGTCGTGGCGAGCGCCGCCTCGAACGCCTCGCGATCCGCGGCGTCGACCAGCTCGATGATTCGCACGCCGATGGCCTGCAGCGGCTCGCGGCCGGTGATATCGCGCACGGCCTCGTTCGCCTCGCGGATGCGGCCACTTTCGAGAATCGTGAATACGGCATCGGGGGCGGACCGGAACAGCGTGCGGAAACGCCACTCCGTTTGCCTCAGCGTCTCCACCAGCTCGGCGTTCTCGAGCGACACGGCGAGCAGGTCGCCCATCGTCGCGATGCGCTCGATCTCCACGGGGGTGAACTCGCGCACTTCCGACGTGCCGACCACCACCGCGCCGATGCGCTCGCCGCGGCGCGTGATCGGGACGATTGCGGTGCCGCGCACCTGATCGCTCACGGGCGCGAGGATCGGCCCGGCGATCTCGGAGAGATGCGCGTGCACGTCGGCCACCGTCCAGGCCACGCCGGAGCGAATCACGCGCCCCATGGCCGAGTCGCTGGCCGGCACACTCATGCCGGTAAGACCGCGTCCGACGCCCGTGCCCACGGCGATGCGGACCATGCCGCTGTCGCTCAACAGGCCGACGATTCCGCCGTTCGCCCGCGCAACGTCGCACACCGCCTCGAGAAAGCGGTCGAGCACGTGCTGCGGATGCAGCTCGACGCCGATTTGCTGTCCGAGGCGCCACATGCGCTGGAGCACGCGCTGCGCTTCCTCCAGCTCGGCGGTGCGATTCGCCACGGCTTCCTCGAGCGTTGCCGCCAGCTGCTGCTCGGCATGCACGCGCCGCGTGAGCTCGGCGGCGGTGCGCTGTTCGGTGTGCATCGCCCAGTTGCCGAAGATCGTGAGCACACCGCCGATCGCCGCGCAGGCAAACAGCGCGAGCAACGTGACGGTGTGGCTCTCCTGCCAGAGGCGGATGAGCAGCAGGGTGCCGACACCGACGCATGCCAGTTGTCCGATCGCCACCAGTCGAGTGACACTGGCGGGGCGCGCTACCAAACGTCGCATGCGAAATCGAATTGAAAAGCCCGAGGCCGGGCGACCCGACTGCTACGTCAGGAACTCGTGCAGCAGCGAGTGAAAGTGGTGCACACCCTGCTCGCGCTTGACCGAGTAGCGCCCCCGGTCATAGACGCGCGACCGCAGATTCCGTTGCACGGCTTCACAGATCTCGACGTCCTCGTCCTGGATCTCGTCGCTGAACTCGACGAGCCGCGCCCACGCCGGATCGGTCGCCGGATCGGCGGGCGGCCGCGATGCATACCACTCGAATACGACGACGGTCCGATCGTGCGCAACGGGCACGACGACGTTCGTCTGCATCTGTCCCATGTAGACGTTCAACATGAGATTTGGAAAGACCCACCCGTACACCGCTTCGGGCACATCCGCTGCCGCGGGATCGTAGCGGCGGTCGGTGACACCGGCGGGCAGGGGCCGAAGCGGCGCGTGCTGGATCGACGAGTAGCGATACGGCTCGACGCGGTAGGCGTCGTAATCGATCTCCTTGTGCAGCGCCGGGTGCACGACCGGGATGTGGTAGCCCTCGAGATAGTTGTCGACGTAGACCTTCCAGTTGCAGGCGAGCTCGTATTCCTTGCGCATCACATAGCGCATCGACTCGCAGGCGAACGGCTCGACGCGGCGCGGAATGTCCTCGAGCATGTCGCCGAGCGGCGGCGCGTTGCCGTCGAGATTCGCGAACACGAGCGGTCCCCAGGTCGAAATCGAGACGGAGCGCAGCCGCATGTCCTGCGGAGTGAATCGCTCCACGCCTTCCATCTCGGGCGCGTGCAGCAGCTCGCCGGCGAGGGTGTACGTCCACCCGTGATATTTGCACTGGAGCGTCTGTCGCTTGCCGCAGCCGTGCGCCACGGGTCCGGCGCGGTGCAGACAAACATTGTGAAAGCCGCGCAGCGTGTCGCCGTCGCGCAGCACGACGATCGAATCGCTTCCGATCTCCGCGGTGAAGAACATGCCGCTCTCCCGCACCTGATCGAGGCGGCCGACGAGCTGCCAGGTGTGCGCGAAGATGCGTTCGCGCTCGAGCTCGAGGTACACCGGATCGACGTAGAGGCGCGCGGGAATCGTCGAGGCGCGCGCGATGTTCGGATCGAAGGGAAATGGCATCTACGGCAGACCGAACGCGACCAGCTTGGCGCCCGGCCCGCTGCCGGTGGCAATGACGACCAGCTGCCGCCCTGATTTCGTGCTGAACGTCATCGGCACCGAGTACCCCACCTGACCGAGGTCGGCGGACCAGAGTGTCGCGCCATTGCGCGTGTCGATCGCATACAGCGTCGAGCCGCCGCCCGTGACGAAAATGAGTCCGCCCGCGGTGACGATCGGCCCCGGCGAGCCGGCGACCCCGAGCGGGGGCAGATTCAAATTCTTCAATAACGGGTTGTTGCGGATCGATGGCGTGTCGCCGAGCGTCACGTCCCATCGCTGCGCGCCGGTGTTCAGGTCGATGGCGACGAGTGTGCCGTATGGCGGCTTGTTGATCGGGAGCGACGGCACGCGGTGTCCGCTGTCGTCCGGCGGCATCACGACGCGCAGCGACTGGTGTGCGAGGTCCGCAGTGTACCGGGCGTTCACCGTGTCGGAGCGCGGTGGTTGATAGAGTTTGTACAACGCCGGCGAGTTCGTCGCCTTGATGTAGATCGTACCGGTCGTCGGGTCAAAGGCGCCGCCGCCCCATCCGGAGCCGCCGATGGCGCCGGGCATCACGATCGTGCCATCGAGGGATGGCGGCGTGAACAGCGGTCCGAATCGGTAGTTGCGCGTGGCGGCGAGTGCCTGGGCTTTGATCTCGGGCGTGAAGTCGATCAGGTCGGCGGCGCTGAATCCCTGTTTGGAGAACGGCGCCGGCCTGGTGGGAAACGGCTGCGACTGCGAGGCCTTTTCACCGGGCACGTCGCTCGCCGGCACGCTGCGCTCCTCGATCGGCCAGATGGGCTTTCCCGTCTCTCGATCGAACACGAACAAAAAGCCCGTTTTCGCCGGTGCGGCCACGATGTCGCGCGACCTGCCATCGACACGCACCGTGCCGAGCACCGGCGCCGCCGGCAGATCGTAGTCCCATAATCCGTGATGCACCGTCTGAAACGACCAAATGCGCTTGCCGGTGCGCGCATCGAGGCAGACGAGCGATTCCGCGAACAGATCGTCGCCCAACCGCGCGCCGCCATACCAGTCGTTGCTCGGCGTGCTCACCGGCAGAAACACGAGCCCGCGGTCGTCGTCGACACTGAACGGCGCCCAGACGTTGGTGTGGCCCGTCGTCTTCCAGGAACTGTCCTGCCACGTATTGGCGCCTTCGTCCTTTGCACGCCGCGGAACGGTGCTGAAGCTCCAGCGCCGGTCGCCGGAGCGTACGTCGAACGCCTGCACGTCGCCCGGCGGATCGTTGGGATACGTGAGGCGATCCGCCACACCATTGCCGACGATGATCAGGTTGTGCCACACGACCGGCGGCGACGTCTCGGTGTAGTGGAGCTTGTTCACGCTCGTGCCGTTCCGGCCGAGGCGTGCGGTGAGATCCACCACGCCGGTATCGCCGAAATTGCGAATCAGCTTGCCGGTGGCTGCGTCGAGCGCGATGAGATTCCAGCGGCTGTTGATGAAGATTCGCCGGTGGTGTCCGTCGGTCCACGTGGCGACGCCGCGATGCACGAGCCCCGTGCCGTTCGACGGCTGCCCCGCGGCGTACGCCTTGGGATCGTAGGACCACAGCTCGCGCCCGGTGCTCGCCTCGAGCGCGACGACGCGGTTGAACGGCGTGCTCAGATACATCGTGTCGCCGATGACGAGCGGCGTTGCCTGGAAGGTTCCGGGGCGCGCGCGCGGCGCGACCATGGTAGTCTCGCCTGTCGCCCATTCCCACACGGGGGCGAGCCGCGCGACGTTCGTGCGATTGATCTGAGCGAGTGTCGAATACTTGGTGGCCGCGAGATCACCGCCGTACGCCGGCCAGTTGGCGCCCGCCTGGGCAAGAGCGCTGGTCGGGCCGACGAGCAGCGCGAACGCGATCGGCAGTATCGGTTTGATCATGTCGTTCACATCGGGGTGGCCGAGAGAAGTCCATGCGCGCACGAGCGCCCGTCTGCGTACACCTGCGTTCGTTCAACCGCCGCGCCGCGCGCGACGGTCACACCACTATCGAACCCAGTGTCCGATGCGCGACCACCGAATGTCGGTGATCGCCGGCAGCGCGCGATCGCTCCGGCGGCCGTCGCAGTCGGTGGCGGCCGGATCGGGGCCGGGCACGTACGAGTAATACACGAACAGCGGGCGACCGCGAATATTGGCGCGCGGCACGACGCCCCAATACCGGCTGTCCTTGGAACAGTACCGGTTGTCGCCCATCATGAAATAGTGATTGGCTGGGATGACCAGCGGGCCCCACGTGCCCAGCGTGGGCTGCGCGGGTGGAGGGCCGAATCGCGAGCCCTTGATCTCGATCGAGTGCTGCCAGGTGAAGTCGGGATCGGTGAGCGTCGGATCCTTGACCGGATTGCTGGCGGCAAAGCCTTGATGCTGTGCAATGCCGTCGAGGTAGAGCTGTCCGTTGCGCATGTACAGCGTGTCGCCCGGCATGCCGATGAGCCGCTTCACGAGCGTCGGCGTGAAATCGGGCGCGTTATCGGCCTGATAGGGTGACACGAACACGATCACGTCGCCGTGCTTGGGATCCGTGTAGCCCGGCAGGTGAGAATTCGTGAACGGAATCGTCGGCCCGTACGCGAGCTTGTTGACGAAGAGCCAATCGCCGACGAGCAGCGTTGGGATCATGCTGCCGGACGGAATGCGGTACGCCTCGACGAACAGCGTCCGCACGAACAGGTAGATGATGATCGCGCCGGCGAGCGACTTGAAGTTCTCCCAGAACCAGCGGCCCGACGACGATCGCTTTTTCGCGTTGCCGGCGCGCGCGCGCGCGACGGCGTTCGATCGAGGGGCGGAGGCGGGAGTGGTGGAACCGGCGGCGGGGCGCTTGGCTCGTTTGGCCATCAGGAGGGCGTGGGCGGGCGCGTGATCGAATACAGGGAATCTAAAAAGCAGCGGGGGGACGCGCGCGATGGCACGTCCCCCCTCGAGCGCAGGCGAACAGCGCCTACTTGATGTGCTTGTTGACGAGCTTGGTCATCTCGAACATCGAGACCTTGCCCTTGCCGCCGAACACCGGCTTGAGCTTGTCGTCGGCGTTGATCATCCGACGCTCCTTGGCGTCCTGCAGGTTGTTGCGCTTGATGTACGCCCAGAGCTTCTTCGTGATCTCCGTGCGCGGCATCGGATTGTTGCCGACCACCGCAGCGAGCGACGGATCCGGCTGCATGGGCCGCATGAACGCGGCGTTCGGTGTGCGCTTGGCGCCACCGCGCTTGGCAGCCTTCTTGGCGGTGCGCTTCTTCGCGCCGCCACGCTTGGCGGATTTCTTTGCGCCGCCCCGCTTCGCGCCCTTCTTGGCGCCCCGTTTTGCACCCTTCTTTGCAGCCATTCTCTCTCCCGGTAGATGGAATGGTGTGGGTTTGTCTCCATGAGAATCGCCGTTTTCCCCTATGAAAACAGGCACTCTCACGGGCCGAAAAGTATAGTCATCGGTGCAGGACGCAATAGGGAATTCGTGTTTTTCCCCTATGAAACGCGCCGTTTTTCCCTCTGCAGCACGGCGAATTTCCCTCTGACGGATGCGTCATAGCTGCAAGAATGCGTCCGGGTGTTGTCCATGGTCCATGGTTCATGGTCCATCGTTTCGGGACCATGGACCATGGACTATGGACGCAGTTCCGACAGCAATTCCATCATCTGCACATCGTACGGATCGGGCGCCGGATCGTCTTCGGCAATGTTCATCACGAGCTGCGGCGTCTCGAGAATGAGCGGAATGTTCCGCGAGCGCGGATCGGCCAGCAGTGCGCGGAACGGCTCGAGTCCAATGCGCCCATCGCCGAGCAGCACATGGCGATCCTTGTTCGAACCGAGCTCGCCTTCGCTGTCGTTGAGGTGGAAGAAGCCGGGCACTTCGCCCGTCGCTTCCTCGAATTCGTCGAGGATGCGCGACACCGCGCCCGTCGACGCGCGCAGGTCGTAGCCCGAGGCGAAGAGATGGCAGGTGTCGAGGCCATATCCCGTGCGAGCCCGCAGCGCGCGCGGAATGTGCGCGAGGATCGCGCCGACTTCCGCCGCCGTCTTCGCAAAGGTGCGGCCCGCGCCGGCGGTGTTCTCGACGAGCACGCGCGTACCGCTCGTCGGTACGCGCTCGAGCGCGTGCACGATGGCGCCCGCCACGCGCGCCGCCGCCGCTTCGCGATCGTCGTCTGTCGCCGCACCGGGATGAAAGCAGATCGCGCCGATTCCGAGCGCCGTCGACCGCTCGAGCTCCTTCGCGAGTCCGTCGCGCGCGCGGCGCGACTTCTCCTCGTCAGGGGTGGCGGTGTTGAGCACGTACGCGCCGTGCGCCACCACCTGCGCCGGATCGATGTCCGTCTCGCCGAGCGCGGTGCGGAACCGCTCGACGCGCTCCGGCTTGATCGAGCTCTTGTCGCCGTAGAATTTCGGAATCGTCGTGAAGATCTGGAGGGCGCGCATTCCCGCGGCACCGGCGCGGCGAGCCGCCATGTGAATGTCGCCGGTGTCAATCGTGTGCGCGCCGAAGTAGTGCGTCACGCAAGCTCCTGGTGTGCGGTGATCATTGCAGACGGCCGGTGCGTACCACGCGCGCCGCGCTGTCCGGCGTGCCGACCGGCATCCACGCGACGGCAATCGTCTTCCTCCGCAATGCAACGGACGGCGATCGCGCATTGTCCACGTCGCGCGTCGCTTCGGTCCGCCACTCGAAGATGTGCCCCATCGTCGTGGAGAGAGCGACATCGATCCGCTCGCGGGTGCCGTTCGGTTCCTCGTACGCGACGGCGACGGTGTCGCCCTGCGCCGCAATCGACGTCGCCACCAGCCGCTCGCCGTAGATGACGGCGACCGGCGAGTGAAACATGCCGTACATGAAATGGGTGAAGAACACGCCCGTGCCTTCCGGCGCCGTCATCGCATAGGCCACGTGCACGTCATCGCCGACCACCGTGAGCGCCGGCGGCGGCCGCGTGCACCCGGTCGCGCTTCGATCCGCTGTGTCGACCGGCATCGGCACGCTCCACGTTGCTCCCGCGTCCGACGAGCTCGCGCTGTACAGCACCGCGCTGCTGTCCGAACGCACGCTCCACCACACCGAGTACAAATGCGCCAATCCGGGCGCGGTGCGTACGCTCGCCGCGCACAAACCAGCGGCCGTCGGCAATGATCGAGGCGCACGCTGCCCGGCGGCGAAACGCGCGGTGCCGGACGAATCGATCACGAGCTGGGAGAAACCGCTCGGCTCCGACGCCGAGAGGGGATCGTTCCAGACGACAGGCGGTTTGTCACACGCTTGCAGACCGCAGAGCGCGCTGAAGGCAAGACCGAGCAAAACGACGGGGCACGAACGCATGACGGAGGATAGCCGCACCCAATCCGGCCATGAAGCCGCCCCTTGGTTGTTCGGCTGTTTGCGGGCAGTTTTTCAACCACGCCGCGCGACCCCGCGTTGCACGACGCCCACGTACGATTCCCTTCACCGCGCCGTACCGATGAACTCAGCATCCGTCGTTTCCGAATCCGAGCAAGCCATCGAAACCGTTGCGCCACGCTCGGCGCCGCTCGCCGGATTCAGCGGCACGCGACGCGTGCCGCCGCCAACCAACGAGCCGATAAAGGGCTACGCGCCCGGCTCACCCGAGCGCGCGGCGATCAAGAAGCGGCTGGACGAGATGTCCAACGAGAAGATCGACATTCCGATCGTCATCGGCGGCCGCGAGATCCGTACGGGCGCGACGGCGCACGCCGTGATGCCGCACGATCACAAGCACGTGCTCGCCGACTGGCACAAGGCCTCGCCCGCGCACGTTCACGAAGCCATCGCTGCCGCGCGCGCCGCACGCGCCGAGTGGGGCAACTGGGCGTGGGAGGATCGTGCAGCGGTCTTTCTGAAGGCGGCCGAGCTGCTCTCGACCACGTGGCGCGCCACGCTCAACGCGGCGACGATGCTCGGCCAATCGAAGACGGTCTTTCAGGCGGAGATCGACTCCGCGTGCGAGCTGATCGACTTCTGGCGATTCAATCCCGCCTACGCGCAGGAGCTGTACGACGAGCAGCCGCTGTCGAACAACACGATGTGGAATCAGCTCGACTACCGGCCGCTCGAGGGATTCGTCTATGCCGTGACGCCGTTCAACTTCACGTCGATCGCGGGCAATCTTCCGACGGCTCCGGCGCTGATGGGGAACACCGTGATCTGGAAGCCCGCCGCATCGGCGATGCTTTCGGCGCACTACATCATGCAGCTGCTCGAGGCGGCTGGACTGCCGCCCGGCGTCATCAATCTCGTGCCGGGCGATCCGGCGGAGATCTCGAACGTGCTGCTCTCGCATCGCGAATTGGCCGGCGTGCACTTCACCGGCAGCACGGCGGTGTTCAACAGCATGTGGAAGACGATCGGCGCGAACATGTCCGAATATGCGACCTACCCGCGCATCGTCGGCGAAACGGGCGGCAAGGATTTCATCGTCGCGCATCGCTCGGCCGACCCGCAGGCGCTCGCGGTGGCCATCGCACGCGGCGGCTTCGAGTACCAGGGGCAGAAATGCTCGGCTGCCAGCCGCGTGTACATCCCACGCTCGATGTGGAAGGACGTGCGCGATCGCATCGTCGGCATGATGGACGAGATGCGGATGGGCGACGTGACCGATTTCCGCAACTTCCTCGGCGCCGTCATCGATCAGAAATCCTTCAAGAAGATCAGCGCGTATCTTGACGACGCACGCAAGAACGCGACGATCGTCTCGGGTGGCATTGCCAAGGGCGAGGACGGCTACTTCATCAAGCCGACGCTCATCGAAACCGACGACCCGGGCTACCGGCTGCTGTGCGAGGAGATTTTTGGTCCGGTCGTTACGGCGTACGTCTACGAAGACAGCGAGTGGGACGAAACGCTCGAGGTGATCGATCGCACGTCACCGTATGCGCTCACGGGCGCGGTGTTCGCCAACGACCGGGCGGCCGTGCGCGAAGCGGCGATGGCGTTGCGCAACGCCGCGGGCAATTTCTACGTGAACGACAAACCCACGGGCGCAGTGGTCGGACAGCAGCCGTTCGGCGGCGCGCGCGGGTCCGGGACGAACGACAAGGCCGGATCCAAGCTGAATCTCGTTCGCTGGGTGAGCGCGCGGTCGGTCAAGGAAACGTTCTCGCCGCCGCTCGACTACAAGTATCCGTTCATGGCGGAGAAGTAGGTGCTCGTTCTCGATCAGGCCACCGTCGGCCGCCTGCTGCCGATCGGTGCCTGCATCGAGGTCATGGCGTCGACGTTGACGGCGCTGGCGCGTGGAGACGCGGTGCTGCCGCTGCGCACCGTCATTCGCGTTCCCGACACGAGCAACGCGTTCGCGGTGATGCCGGCGTACGTGAACGATCTCGCACCGGTGATCGGCGCGAAGGTGATCACCGTCTATCCCGGCAATCTCGAAACGGCGTTCGACGCGCATCAGGGCGCCGTGTTGCTGTTCGACCCGGCGACGGGCGCGCTCGCCGCCGTGGTCGACGCGACGGCGATCACCACGGTGCGTACCGCCGCAGTGTCGGCGGTCGCGACGCGCGTGCTCGCGCGTGGGGACGCTTCGCGTCTGGCGATCCTCGGTGCCGGCGTCCAGGGCCGGGCGCACCTGTTCGCGATGTGTGCCGTGCGGCCGATCACGTCAGTGTGCGTCTGGAGCCGCAACAGCGCACGAGCCCAGCGGCTGGCCGACACCGCTCAACGCGCGCTTGGTATCGGCGCGTCCGTCGCGGCCAAAGGGGAGGATGCAGTGCGCAATGCGGACATCGTTTGCACCACGACCTCCGCGACCACGCCTGTGCTATGCGGAGACTGGCTCGCGCCCGGGACCCACGTGAACGCGATCGGAGCGTGCACGCCGAATGCGCGCGAAATCGATTCGACGGCGGTCGTGCGGTCGCGACTGTATGTCGATCGGCGCGAGTCGGCGCTGCGCGAGCCGGGCGACATTCTCGCTCCGCTCGAAGCGGGCGAGATCACCGCGTCGCACGTTGTCGCGGAGCTGGGTGATGTGTTGCTCGATCCCGGAGCAGGCCGCCGATCCGCGGAGGAGATCACGCTGTTCAAGTCCCTCGGATTGGCGATCGAGGATCTCGCCGCGGCCTCGTTCGTCTACGCGGAAGCGCAACGCACCGGCGCCGGCGTTCCGGTGGCACTTGGCGGAACGCGCAATGAAGCCCATTGAGCCGCTGACGCTCGAGGAGGTCCGCGAGGCGCGCGATCGCATTGCGGAGTCGGTCGTCCGCACGCCGCTGATTCGATTGCAGGTGGACGCGCCGGCCGAAATCCATCTCAAGCTCGAGACGCTGCAGCCGATCGGCTCGTTCAAGCTGCGCGGCGCGCTGAACGCCATGCGTCTCCTGCCGCCCGGTGCTCTGGCGGAGGGCGTCTACACGGCGAGTGCGGGGAATATGGCGCAGGGCGTCGCATGGGGCGCGCGCGAGCTCGGCATCGCGTGTACGGTGATCATGCCCGAGAGCGCGCCACGGACCAAGCTCGATGCGGTCCGCCGACTGGGCGCGACGATCGTGAGCCTGCCGTACGACGAATGGTGGCGCACGCTCGCCGAGCACGGTCGAGCGGGGATTCGCGGCGCGTTCATCCATCCGGTGGCGGACCGCGGCGTCATGGCCGGGAACGGCACGATCGGTCTCGAGATCCTCGAGGATTTGCCGGACGCGAGTGCCGTGCTCGTGCCATTCGGCGGCGGCGGTCTCGTCGCCGGCATCGGCACGGCTGTTCGCGCACTCTCGCCGGCAACGAAGATGTTCGGCTGCGAAGTCACGACCGCGGCGCCGCTCAGCGCGTCGCTCGATGCGGGCGAACCCATGTCGGTGTCGCGGACCGCCAGCTTCGTCGACGGCATCGGCAGCGGCAGCGTGCTTCCCGAGATGTGGCCATCGTTGCAGCGCGTGTTGAGCGGCGCTCTCGTTGCGTCCCTCGACGAGGTGCGGAATGCCGTTCGCCTGCTGGTCGAGCGGGCGCGGGTCGTCGCCGAAGGCGCGGGGGCGACGCCCGTGGCCGCCGCCCTGAGCGGCCGTGCTGGCACGGGCAAGCTCGTGTGTGTCGTGTCCGGCGGCAACATCGATTCGAGAACGCTCATCGAACTGCTGAGCTGAGCGCGCCGGGTGCATCGCGGCCCTCCGGCGTCGCGATCGTCCGGATCGAGGCCTGGCGGACGCTGGCACCCAACCTGCCTTAGATCAGCGTGCGCGACAGCGCGGTCGCCCGATGGAGGGGGGCTTTGGCGATCAGGGGGGTGCCGATCGATGAGAAAATTTACGGATGCAAACGGAGTGGAGTGGACGGTCTTCGAGGTGAAGCGTCAGAGCGGTTCGACGGAGCGGTGGTCGTATCTTCCCGAACCTTTTGGCGCCGGCTGGCTCTGTTTCGAATCGGCGCGGACCAAGCGCCGGCTCACCCCGATTCCAGTCCGCTGGCGTGAATATCGGGACGAGCAGCTCGAGCAGATGCTTCGCGCGGCACAGCCGGTGAATCGGCCGCGGTTCAGCGGGGAACATCGCCCGGTGATCGAGTGATCCGGCTCAGGGCTTCGGCTTGACGACGCCGCGCCCGATCGACCGATAGTACTCCTCCACATTCTGCCGGTAGCCGGCCGGCACGTCGCCCGAACGCTCGAGCAGCACGCGGCTGGAATCGCCGCCGCCCATCGCGCGACGCAGCGCGAATTCAAAGTCCTTGAAACCCTCCACGGTCGCATTGCGCAGATCCGACGACGCGCGCGCGTCCTCGAGCACCTGCGGTCGTGCGAGATCACGCAAGTCGGCGATCGCGCGGTCGAGATCGGCCGTCGGCAGCCCCTGCGCGGCGACGTCTCGTCGCAACGCTTCAGCGTCGGCGAGGCGCTGCTGCGCCTCGCGGGCGAACTGTTGCGCGTCGGTTGGCGAGAGTCGAGCGCCACCGCCTTGCGGCACGGCGCCGCCACGCGGCGGACCACCGCCAGCGGGCCTGCCACCGCCATTCGCCATCTGCGCATTGCCGCGTTGACCATTCCGACCGCCACCTTGCTGGCCTTGCTGGCCTTGCTGGCCTTGCTGGCCTTGTTGTCCCTGTTGTCCCTGTTGTCCCTGTTGTCCCTGTTGTCCCTGTTGTCCCTGTTGTCCCTGTTGTCCCTGTTGTCCAGCCTGCCCTTGTTGCCCGGATCGCGACTGCTGTGCCGACTGGCCTTGCCGACCTTGCTGCCCTGATTGGGCCTGCTGACCAGCGGGCCGTTGCTGTGCTTGAGCACCGTCTTGCTGCTGCTGTCTCGACTGCGCGCTCTCCGAATCCTGCGACCGCTGCTTGAGCCGTTCGTTCATCGATTCGACGCCGCGCACCAGATCGCGCGCACGATCCGCCGTTTGCTCGCGCTTCGTTTGCGCTGCGCCCGCCTGCGCCGCCACCTGCGCGGCCGCCTGCGCCTGCTGCACGCGCTGTCCCAGATCGGCGATGTCTCCGCCAATCTGCTGCTCGGCGGATTTCATCCAGTCGGCGGGCGCGCGGCCAGCCATCTGCTGCGTGTACCGCAGCTTCTCCTCGACTTTCCGCCCGCGCAGCGTGTCAGCCGCCGCCTGCACCGCGCGCGAGACGTCGCGCTGGTCGCGCCGCTCCTCGAGCGCCATGCGATCGAGCTTGCTCTTGAGCTGTTGCACCTCGTCCGCCATCGCGCCCTTCTGATTCGCGATGGACTGCTGCAACTGCCGCTGTTGCGCCCCCGCCGCGCCGTTCGCCGTGCTCTGCTGCAGCTTGTCGACGTCTGACTGCACCTGCTTCTCCTGGTCGGCGAGCTGCTGGGCGGCGCGCGCCGCATCGTCGAGATCGCGGGTCGAGCGGCCGTTCTTCTGCTCGTCGAGCAGCCGGCGCGCCTGTTCCAGATCCGACAAGGCCTGTGATGCATCGCCCGTCTGCTTGCCGTTGGCGGCCGAGCGGCGCATGGCGTCCGCGGCTTGCTGAAGTCGGCGTGCGGCTTCGGCGAGTGACTGCGACTCGGGAGTCTGCTGTTCGCGCGCGAGGCGCTCGAGCTTGTGCGCTTCGTCCTCGGTTTGCTGCGCGAGATCGCGCTGCGACTGGCCACCGGACGCGCCCGACGCACCCATGCGGCTGAGACTGTCTGCCTTGCGCTGCGCGCGTTCGTTCTCCTGCTGCTGCCGTGCGGCGAGCTCGCGCAGTTTCTCCGCAGTCTCGTCGATCTGGTTGTCGGCCTGCTGCTGTTGCTGGCTCTGCTGCTGCCCGCGCTGCACCGTCTCGTACTGATTGCGCAGCCGGTCCTTCTGCAGCTCGAAGATGTCCGCGAGATCCTGCGCATCGGTTTGTTGGCCGCCGCCTCCGCCACCTCCGCCGCCGCCCATCGAGACCTGGATGTCGCGGAACACCGCTTCGGCGCGCTGCAACTGTTGAAGTGCGCGCTGCTCCGGCGGCAGCGCGCCATTCGGCTGCGCGTCGACGAGCTTCTTCTCGGCCGTGTCCATCATCGAGGCGGCCTGCGGAAGAATTTTCGAGATCTTCGCCCAGTTGCTGTCCTGCGCGGCGATGCCGCGCTCGACGAGTCGGGCGGCGAGCTGGTTCACCTGTTCGCGCAAACGCTGCTGCGACAGCCGCAACGTCGCGAGATTCTCGGAGAAGGTCTTCTTGTCGGTCTCGGCGCTGTCGCGCGCCGTCTTGAACGTGGCGGCGATGATGTCGCGCTGCTGCTTGGAGAGCTGGCCAGGATTGTCCTGCTGACCTCCGCCACCCTGCTGTCCGCCGCCCCCACCCTGTTGCTGCCGATAGTCCTGATCGTACGGCCGCACGGTGAGGAAATAAATGTCCGTCGACGTTCTGTGCGGAGCGCTTACCGCATCGTTGTCCGTCGCGCGCGCGTAATACGACACGACATCGCCCGGCTGCAACTTCAGGTTCTCGAGCATGAAGGTGTAGCCGGCCGACACATCCTGAATGGCGCGCGCACCCTCGTGCAGCGGCATCGCGCGCTCCGGGCTGCCGTTCACTGAATACACGAGATCCAGCTTGGCGACGCCGTAATCGTCCTCGGCGCGCGCCTCCGTGTACACCTCGTCGACCGAGAGGACTTTCTGATCGCGACCCGGTTTGGTGAACTGCACCGCCGGCGGACGATCGGGCAGCGCGTCGATGTTGTAGTCGAGCGAGCCGGTGACCAGCTTCCCCTGCGGACCCTCGAGCTCGACTTTATAGAATCCTGAATGATTTACGCGCAGCATCGCCATCAAGCGGCCGTCCGACGTCGGAACCAGGCGCAGCGTGTCGCCACCGTCGAGCACCACGCGGCCGCCGCTCGTCGGCACGGTTGGCGATACGCGAATGCGAACCATGGTGCCTTGCAGCGCGGCGATGTCGCCGGTGCTGTCGATGTCGCGCGGCGCCAGCTGCGTGTACGCCGGATACCGGTACTGCAGATCCACGCGCTTGACGTACGGCAGATTGGCGACGTCGATGGCGTAGCTCGACGACCGAACGCCGTTCGCCTCCACGACGTATTCCGTCTTTGCCCCGATGTCGAACAGCCGGAAGGCGTAGCGTCCGGTGCTGTCCGCCATCATCGGCAGTCGCGTCCAGTTGGTGGAATCCGACGGACGCACGAGCAGGTCGACGCGGTCCGACTGAAAGCCGAGCAGGTTCGCGGCGATCAGTTGATCGCCGCCTTTGGCAACCGTTGCATTGCCGGGATCGACGGAGATGCTGAACAGACTTACCGGCGTGCCGTGATCCCACGGCATCGTGAGCAACCGCACGCCATGCCGAAGCACCGCCGGGCCAAAGGCGGTGAGCAGAACCACCGTCGCGAGCACGGCCGCGAGCACGCCGGTATTGGTGCGCAATTCGCCCGCGTCGACAGCGCGGCCATCGCTGACGCGGTGCACGCGCTCGAGCGCCGCGCGTGTCAGCCGATCGATTAGCGCCGGCGAGCGCAGGCCGCCGCTCACCGCCGCGCCATTTCCCATCTCCACCGCGGTGATCACCGAGGCCCTGAGCGAGGCTTCGTGCTCCTCGAGATACATCGCGACTCGCTCGTGACCGAGCCGCGGCAATAGCGGACGTACGACGAACCAGACGACCAGCGCGGCGATCGCTACGAGCGAAACGATGCGGCAGGCGAGCACCATCCCGTCGCTGTACCCGCTTCGATCCATTGCGTAGGCGGCCAGCGCGAGCACGATCCAGCTCGCCGCCGCGGCGATTGCCGCGCCGCGGAGTCCGCGCTTGATGCGATACCGCAGCCGCACCCCGCGCACCACGCCAAGCAGCTGCGATTGTTCGGACGGAAGCCCATGTACGCTTTCCATCGTTCCCCCCTGTGACCTTCGTCAGCTCGTCGCGCGCGACAATCTGTTCGACAACGTCGTTTCCAGCGCCAGCAGCAGCAATGCCGCGAGCAACAGATACCACCACACACTCTGCCGTCGTTCCCGATCCTGCGGCGTGGCGGCATTCGCCCCGTCGCCCGCCGGCATCCGTGCACTCGCCGCCTGCACCGCGGCCACGACATCCCGCGGGTCGACGTGCGCCAGATCCAGCTCCGCCGGATCGACGTTCACCGCAATCGGTCGGCCGCTGCCCACGGGCGTATTCGGTCCGCGAAGCTCGTAGAAGCCCTGCTCGCGAAGTGTCGTGATATGATCGGCTCCGCCTGCGCTCAGTCGTTCGCGCTGACCGGACGGCGACTCGAGCACGAGCTCGCTCGTGCTGTCCGCACTGCGTTCACTCGCGAACTCCGCCGTCAACTCGCCGTGGCGGGAGAGATCCAGGACGTCGCCGGCGGTAAACCAGAGGCGCGGGTCCGCGTACCGGCCGACGCTCTTGCCCAGTTGGTGCACGAAGGGCAGGAACACCGGCTGCAGCGGCAGGTTGGTCCAGTACGTGTCGAGGCTCGACGCCCACACCACGAGCTTGCCCGAGCCGATGTCGCGCTCGACGAGCGCCGGCGCGCCGTCATCGAACCGTGCCACGACGCGGCCCGCGGCAACCGGTTTCAACGTGCGATACCGATCGAATCGCGCCGTCGAGAAGTCGCCGCCGTGCGGCGCGTTGAAGATCTCGAATATCGGATTGGCATAGTCCACGGATGACAGCGTTCCGCGGGCATCCGCCGTCCGGTCGATCACCGACCCCACCGACGCCGGAAGCAGTGCGCGCCACTCCGCCGGCCACGCATCGACATTCTGGCCGCCCGGCACCATCACCACGCCGCCGCCGGCCGCGACCAGCTCGCGGAGCCGCGCGCCAACCGCACCGGCCGGCGGAGCGACTTCGTTCAGGATCACCAGCGCCTGTGCGTCGATATCGCGCGGCGTCAGCGCGGACGCCGGCTTCTCGGTCACGCGGAACGCCGGCCGATCGCCGATCGCCAACGCGCGGCTGATATACAAACTCTGATTGGGCCGCGGACTGGCCGGGTCGACGATCAGCACCGGCACGGCCGCATCCGGCGCGATCGTGAAGTCGAGCACGTCATCCGAGACGAGCGAGTCGGGCGTGATCCGCACCGCGCCCTTCGTCGCACCGCTGGGCACCACGATCGGAGCGAAGGCAACCTGCACCGCCGCGCGGGCCGGCACCGTGATCTGGCGCGTCTGCACGTCGCGCCCACCGATCGCCAGCGTTGCGCGCCGAGGTGCGGCCGACGCGCCCGTGTTGACGAGCCGCGCGGCGACCGTGATGCGATCGCGATCGCCGGCGCTATCGCGGTCCGTCGTCACCAGCGCGACGGCGACATCCGGCGAGGCCGCGCCGCTCACGTCCACCGGCGTGATCGTCGTCCCCGGTGGGAGCGTCACTTCGTTGTGACTCGCCCAGCCGGTCTTCTGAAAATCGGAGATCAGCACCACCTCGCGTCGCGGCAGCGTCGAGGCAGAGAGGATCTGCGACGCAAGCTTGAGTGCGGGCGCAAAGCTCGTGCGTTCGGACGACACGTGTGCCGCATCGATCGACGCATCGAGCTGCGGCGCGGCGGCCATCGGCGGACTGGCGATCGAGGCGTCTCCCGCGAAGAGCACCAGCGTGCCACGATCGCCCGGCCCGAGACCGGCGACGATCTTCTTTGCGGCGGTGCGCGCCGTCGTCCAACGGCCGCCGAATTCCATGCTGGCCGAACGGTCGAGCAGGATCACGACGCTGCGCGCGCCGGCCGATCCTGCCGCTGCGGCGCAGTGCGCGAAGAACGGCCGCGCGAACGCGGCGGCGAACAGCAGGATCGCGAGACACCGCAGCGCGAGCAGCAGCAGATGCCGCAGCTTCTGCCGACGCACCGAGCGATACGGAATTCGCTGCAGGAACATGAGCGACGGAAACTGCACCACGACCTTGCGCTCGCGGTTGATCAGATGGATCAGGACCGGAACGGCGATCGCGGCGAGGCCGGCGAGGAATGCAGGTGCGAGAAAGCTCATCAGCGCACTCGCTTGATCCGCTGCCGGGCCGCGAGATAGGCGAAGAGCGCCTGATCCAGCGGTTTTGAGGTGTCGAACAACGAATAGTCGGCCCGCGTGCCGCTGATGCGCCGCGCCAGCGTCGTGGTGTGCTCGCGCACGAGCTCCCGATATTGCTTGCGCAGGTAGTCGGGAATCACCGGCATCTTCTCGCCGGTTTCCATATCAATGAAGTTGCTCGCATCGCTGAACGAGAAGTCGATCTCGCGCGGATCGAGCAGGTGAAACACGATCAGGTCGTTGCCGCGGCCGCGAAGCTGGTTCAGCGCCGCCATGATCGCGTCGGGAGCCTCGTAGAAATCGGAGATCACGGCGATGAGGCTGCGACGGCGGAGCACGTCGGCAAGCTTCCGCATCGGCTGGAGCAGCGCGGCGCGTCCCGGCACGGCCGCCGCGTCGCGTGCCGACGCTTCGATGCGGTCGAGCGCGTGCAGGATGTGCTGCAGATGTCGCGCCGAGGGCGGCACGTAATCCACCACGCCGGTGTCGATCGTCGCCAGTCCCACGCGATCGCGCTGGAGATTCGAGAAGTACGCCAGGCACGCCGCGAGATAGCAGCCGTACTGGAGCTTCGATAACCGGCCATCCTCCTCGCTCGCGCCGTATCGCATGGATGGCGACACGTCGAGAATGACCGTGAAGTTCATGTTCGTATCGGCTTCGTACTCCTTCACGAAGTGCCGGTCGCTTCGCGCGTACAGCCGCCAGTCGATGCGTCGCGTGTCGTCACCCGGCATGTACGCGCGATGCTCGGCGAAGTCGGTCGACGAGCCGAGGTGCGGCGCGCGATGCAGGCCGTTGATGAATCCTTCCACGACCGTACGCGCCAGCAATTCGAGATTGCTGATGCGTGAGAGAACGGTGGGGTCGAGGAAGGTAGACATCGTGGATACGTCAGAGACCCGAGCGCGGTACGGGCACTGCGTTGAGCAATTTCTCGATGATCTGATCCGACGTGACGCCCTCGGATTCGGCGTGGAAGTTCGTGAGCACGCGGTGGCGCAGCACCGGCTTCGCCAGCGCGCGGATGTCGTCGAAGCTCACGTTGAAACGGCCGTCCATGAGTGCGCGCGCCTTGCCGCCGAGGATGAGCTGCTGCGGCGCGCGGGTGCTGGCGCCGTAGGAGACCCACTGCCGAATGAAATCCGGCGCCTTGGGACCCGGCCGGCTCGCGCGCGCCAGGCTCACGGCGTATCGCGCCACCGGTTCGGCGATCGGCACGCGGCGAACGAGCTGCTGAAACGCGATGATGTCCGCACCGCTGATCGCGTGCTGGAACCGATGGTTCTGTACCGACGTGGTCGACGTGGCCACCTGCACCTCCTGATCCTCGGGCAGGTAGTCCATGATGATGTTGAACATGAAGCGGTCGAGCTGCGCTTCGGGCAGCGGGTAGGTCCCCTCGAGCTCGATCGGATTCTGGGTGGCGAAGACGTGAAACGGCTCGTCGAGCGGGAACGTCTTGCCCTGCACGGTGACGCGGTGCTCCTGCATCGCCTCGAGCAGCGCGGACTGCGTCTTGGGTGGCGTGCGGTTGATCTCGTCGGCGAGCACGATGTTGGCGAAGATCGGCCCCTGCGTGAACACCATGTGGCGCCGGCCGGTCGCCGGATCATCCTGGATGATGTCCGTGCCGGTGATGTCGCTCGGCATCAGGTCGGGCGTGAACTGGATGCGCGAGAACTTGAGATCGAGCACCTGCGCGATCGTGTTGATCAGCAGCGTCTTCGCGAGACCGGGTACGCCGACGATCAGGCTGTTGCCGCCGGTGAACAGCGACAGCAGCACCAGCTCGATGACGTCTTCCTGGCCGACGATCAGCTTGTGCAGCTCGGTGATGATCGAGTCGTGCCCGCGCTTGAGCCGCTCGGCGAGGGCGATGTCGTCGATGGATTCGAGCGGCACCGCCGCCGTCGGAAGTGTGGATGTCATGAGATTCCGTTCAGATGGTAACGTTGGCCGCTGATGACGCAGATGAACGCTGATGCTGTTGATGCTGTTGATGCTGTTGATCGATGCTCGTGCTGCTGGTGTTGCTTACGATCCTGTGATTGTTGGTACCGCGTACACCCTGATTTTTGTCCTCTGATCTCTCACGTCCGATAACTCGGTAGTTCTCTCCCCTCTCCCCTCTCCAATCTCCCCTCTCCCGTTCTCAATGCGTCAGCGCGTAAATGATGTAGTTGACGCCCAGCTTGTACGTCTCGTTCGCGGCGGCGATTGGGACGAAGCCTGAGCCCGACCATTGCCAGGACTCGCCGATGTCGTTGTCGACGTTGGCGATGACCATCAGCCGCTTCCGTGGATCATTGTCCTCGTAGATCCCCCAGTACGTCGGCGGCTCCGTTCCGTAGGCGGAGGTGCGCGAAACGGCGGCCTTGAGATCGATCTTGAAGAACGAATCGAAGATCGGCTCGTTGCCGGTGAGCTGGACCCAGTGCGCCTTCGGCAGCATGAGCGAGAAGACCTGGCGCAGATGCGTCCAATCGAAATAGCCGTCCCAGTTCTCCCGGAAGTCGTCGAAGATGATGAAGCCGCCCTTGAGCAGATACGAGCGCAGGCCGGCCAGCTCCTTCTCGTTCGGGTTCCATCCGCCCGGCTCGGACATGTAGCTCACCGGATATTTGAACAGCGCCGGGTCGTCGAGCGCCACGATGGCGCTGCCGACGATCGGACCCTCCTGCACGAACGGATGCATGACCGTGATGTCGCGCATGATCTTCGTGAAGTTCTCTTCGGCATCCGGATAGTCGTGCGACCACCCCGGTCCTTCGCGGCCGGACCAGTGCTCGAAGCCGCGGTACTTGATCCGCGCAAACGTGAACCGGCCGTCGTACGGCGGATTGCCATGGTACTCCGGCGGCACGTAGAAGTCGTTCGGGCCGCCGAGTGCCTGCGCGTAATAGCCGTTGTTGCGCCGTCGCTGCGCGCCGGCGGTCATCGCCAGCACGCCGAGCAGCACGACCGCAGTTCCGAGCACCGACCTGGTCATGGCTGTTTCGCTCCTCCGCTCTGACGCGCATCGTACAGCGTCAGCAGCAGCGTTTGCGCCTTCTCGAAATCCGGCGCGTCTTCCAGCGCACGCAACACGCTCGTGCGCGCGTGCACGTCATCACCCGCGTCGTGCTGCGCCGCCGCCAACTCGTACAGCGCCTCAGCCCGATCGACGGGCCCGAGGGCGAGAATGGCCTCGCGCTCGCGCACGACGCGCGTCTTGTCGCCGGCGCGGCCCGACAGATCCGCCAGTCGCTCGTGCATCGGAATGTCGAACGGATTGATGTAGATCGCGCGATCCAGCGCATCGGCCGCGCCCTTCATGTCGCCGAGCTTCTCGAGTGCGGCCGACAACTCCTCGAGCGCGGGGAGGTTCGTCTCGCTGAGCGCCATCCACGCGGTGAGCACATCGGCTTCCTTTCGCGTATCACCGGTCTTCTTGTAGACGGCGGCGAGCACGGCGTACGGGCTGTCCTCGCCTCCATACTCCGGGAAGATCGCTCGCGCGCGTTCGAGAATTGGAATGGCGGCGGTGGTATCACCTTGCGTGACCAGCGCGGAGCCGGCGATGAGTTGCACGCCGAAGTCGTTCGGGGCGCTTTTCGCCGCCCGGAGCAGCTCGTCGACCGAGCTCGAGGCCGCAACCGTCGACGGATCCATCGTGATCGACGGCAGCACGCCGGCGAAGCGCGTGCGGAGATAGTCGTCGAACTTCTTGTCGAACGCCGCAAGATCGGTATGCAGCACGCGCTCGAACACCTGATCCGTCGTCAATCCATCCTTGTACCCGCGCAGCATCGCGAGCAGCGCCGGCTGGCCCCAATCGCGCGCGATCAGCTCGCACACGAGCGACGCCTGGTAATACGAGTACTGCACCTGCTCGGGATACGCCGGATGCATGAACCCGTCGTTCATCCGGCTCACCGGTACCAGCTTGCCGAACTTGAACGCCTCGAGAAATCCCGGCGTCACGTGAAACCCCCAGCCGGGCTGCGCGTGATGCTCCTCGTACACCGACAATCCTTCGGACAGCCAGCGGGGCACGCGGTTGTTCGTCATCCCGAGCGTGAACGTGTGCGCCAGCTCGTGCCAGACCGTCGAGCCCCAGTTGAACGGACCGGCATCCTTTGCCGCGGGCGAGTCGAACGCCAGCGTCGTTCCGAAGCTCACGCCGAGCGCGCCGAGACCGGCAAGACCGACAGTGCGCACCGAAAAATCCGCATGGCTGCGATAGACCTCGATACGGATCGGCGGGGGCGGTGTATACGCATACTCCGCCGAATACTTCGCGTACGCCTGTTCGGCGAGCTGCTTCAGATACAATGAGAGAATCGGCGCTTCATCCTTCTCGATCATGAACTGAAAGTGGCCGCTCGACACGACATCATAATTCTTGTATGTGTCGAGCAGGTCGAGGGTGTTCTTCACCCACACGTTGTACGGATCGCCGACGAACGAGGTATCGAGACTCGCCTTGCCCTCGTCGATCTGGCCGAGCCGCAGCTCGTTCATGCCTCGTACGCTCCACGCATGCCAGTCCTTTGGATCGAGCGCCGTCCCCTGGCGCGCGAAGTCCGCCGCCACGCGATAGAGCCGCACCTGCGCCGTCAGCTCGGCCAGCGTGGCGTAGAATTCCGCGTCGTGCGGGTCGAGCGACAGTGCACGCTGCCGCAGCGTCTCGAAGCCCGATTGGTCGTGGGTGAGATACTTGATCGCCGCGGCGACGGCGAGCGCATGCCCGGTCGTGGGATTGACGCGTAGCGCGTGATCGACTTGCTGCTGCGCCGCGTCGTAGTCCTCGGAGCCGAGCAGCAGCTCGGCCCGGAAGGTCAGCGCGTCCGCGTTGTCGGGATTCACCGAAAGCGCGACGCGGGCGAGCGAGTCCGCGCTGCCGCTGCCGTCCGCGTCGCGACGGCGCGCGGCACCGAGCAGCGCGCCAGGATCGAGCGGATTGGTTTCGAGTACTCCATCGAACGTCGACTGCGCATCAGCAAAGTTGTATTTGCGCAGGAACAGCTCGCCGAGCTTGACGCGCGCATCGGTGTTGCCGGGTTCGACGGTGAGCGCGCGGTCGAACGCCTTCAGCGCATCCTTGAACAACTGCGGATCATTCGCCCCGAGATATTCGACCGCCGTCGCGACGTCGACCAGCTCCGCGCTCGTCAGACTCGCGCCGAGCGTGGTGTTGTAGACGTCGATGAACCGATCGAACTCCTTGTAGGCGCGATCGTGCTCGCCACGGTCGTAGTGCAGCTCCGCGAGGTCGAGCGCCGCGGTGAGACTATCCGGCGCGTGCGCCGCCGTCGCGCGCACGAACGCGCTCTCGGCCTCGGCGCGCTTGCCCCGCAGCAAGAGTGTTTCGCCGAGTGGCGTCCACAGCGCCGCGCCGCCGGGAGCGCTCGTTGCCTTGCGCGCCACCGATTCCGCTTCGTCGTACTTGCCGATGGTGGCGTAGGCGCGCACGAGGCCGCGCTGGGCGGCGACCCAGCCGGTGTCGCTCGGCGCAACTTTCGACCACATCGCGATCGCGTCGGCGTACTGCCCGGTTCGGAACGCGTCGGCCGCGTCGGATGCATCCTGGGCGTGCGCGCGCACCGGCGCCGCGAGCGCCACAATCGCAGCCAAAGAGAGGATGATGGGCCGTTTCATGATTTGCGGCCCTCCGCCTCGCGGATCGTCTTGGCCGTGCGCGCGAGCCGCACCAGCAGTTGCTCGAGCGCGTCGTCGTACGCTGTGCTGTCCATCGACGCCTTCTTCGTCTTCAGCTGATCGATCTGCTCCTCGAGCGTGTTCTTGTCCTTGTACAGCGCCGCGAGTCGCGGATCGTTCGCTCCCGCCTGGGTGACGAACGCGCCATCGAGGAAGAACCGCCGCGCCAGCACGCCTTGCCCCGAGTGACCGTCCGGGTCGCCGACGCCGGCTTTGGCGCCCATGTCATCGAGCTGCGCGTGCTCGGTCTGCAGACGCGAGTCGTCGTCGTACAGCCGCTTCGTCTCGGCCGCGGCGTACCGGAACGCCTCGAGCAGCGACACGCGGCCGTCCTTGTCGGTGTCGGCGACGTCCTTCGTGAGCGCGTCGACGAAGAACTGGCCGAAGTGCGACTCGTTGCGCTCGAAGCTGCTCTTCGTCGCGGTGATGATCACGCGATTCGGCGCCGCGAGCAGCGGCAGCATGTCGCCGCTCGCGCTGCTCAGGTCGACGAACGCCACCTTCTGGGTCGGAAACTTCGCCAGCAGTTGCGCGAAGTCGCGCGCCGTGAGATCGACGCCGGGCATGCTCAGCTTCGAGTCCTCGCGCTCGCCGCTGCCATGTCCGACGAGCACGATGACGATCTGATCGCCCGATCCCGCTCGCGCAGCGAGGCGCGTCACCACGCGCTCGACGTTCTCCTTCGTCGACTGTCCGGCAAAGTGCGGTGCGCGTGTCGCGGCATCTTCGCCCAACCAGACAATGTCCGAATCCGGAATGGCGAACCGCTTTGCGGCAGCCGTGGCGAGCGACTCCGACAGTTGCGCAAACTCCTGCGTGAAGCGAGGCTCGCCACCGAGTCCGCTGACGATCACGAGATGCGTCTGCGCGCGCGCCGGCAACGCGCCCGCGACGAGCAGTGCGCATAGTGCGACCCGACGCCTCATGCGAGTCCCCGCGCTTTGCGGTACGCCCATTCCGACGTGAGCAGCGCCAGCAACAGCAGCAACACCGCCGGCATGTCCCACAGATCCATCTGGTTCACCACTGTGACGCCGTGCTTGCTGAGCGCCACGTCTTCCGGCAGCGTGGATGCGTTGGCCGGCGTGTAGAACTTGCCGCCGGTCTCTTTCGCCATGCGCTGAAGCAACGGCGCGCGCATCTCGGCGTCGAAGTACTCGGTATTCTGATCCGCGACGCGCACGTAGCTCGTGTCGGTCACGACGGCGCCCGACGGCAGCGTCGCGTCGACGCGAATGGTGTACGCACCCGGCGCATCCGGCGTGAACGTGCCGCGATATTCGCCGTCGCGGTCGATCGCCCAGTCGAGCGGCAGATCGCGCGCCGCACCGCTGTCGCTCGCGATGTGCGCGACGACTTTCGCATCGTTGCGGGGCACGAAGACGCTGTCCGTCACCGAGGCGCGAATCGCCACCGGCGTGCGCGGATCGACCTGATCGGCCGCGGCGGTCGCCACCAGGCGATCGGGCACATCGCTCGTGATCCAGCGTCCCATCTGCCGCCAGAAGGTGGCGAAGGTTTGATCGTCGGCTGGCGTGTTCGGATCCATCTGCCAGCTCCACGAATCCTGGATCGCGAATGCGACGGACAGTCCGCGGCCGTAGTGCTGATACACGAGCACCGGCTGGGTGTAGTCGCGCACCGGATCGCCCGGCTCGCCGGCGCGGCCGCCGTCGGGCACCGTCGCGGATACGAGCGTCACGGCGCCCGGCTTCACCTCGCGAATGCGGTTGACCGTCGTCACGGTCGGCAGCGTCTTCCAGCGCTCCACCGAAGCGGCCGGCGTCGCGGCAATCTGCGTCACCGCGTGGCTCGCGCCCGGGATCGTGAGCTGCACCTTGAGATCGGCGAAGAACGTCATCGAATCGGCGACCGCGTCGCCCGAGATGACGACCGGCATCACCGCGGCGAGCGGCGTACCGGCGTACCCGCCTTCGGCGAACGCGTGTCGCCCGCCGAGAAACAACAATCCGCCGCCGCGCACGTTCACGAAATCGGCGAGCATCGCGAGCTGGTCGTGCGTGAAGAAGCTCGCCTCGATGCTGCCGAGAATGATCGCGCGATACTGAAACAGTTCGGCGCGCGACGTCGGAAATCCACTCGCGAGATCGCTCGCCGCGTCGACGTTCAGCCGGAGAAACTTGTTGGGCGCCGTGCGCTGCAGCACCACGAGCTGCAGGTTGGAATCCGGATCGATGGCCGCGCGAATGAATCGGGTCTCGTAGCGCGGCTCGCCTTCCACGTACAAGACTTTTTCGCGACCGCCGCGCACGTCGACGAGCGCGTGCTGCGCATTGTTCTGCTCGACCTGTTCGCCGGGTTGTGGCGGAATGCGGAACGTGAGCGACCGCGCGCCGGGCCGCGCCGCGATGACGCTGACGCGCACCGGCGCGACGTCGTCGTCCGACGGCAGCGTGATCGAGTCGCGCGACACGATCTCGCCGCCATCCTCGATGACGAGCGGCACTTTGCGGCCGGCGTAGCCGCGCTGGCGGATCAGCAGATCGGCGATGAGCGCACTGCCCTGGAGCACGGAGTGCGGCGCCGACACGCGGCGGATTTCAATGTCCTTCGAGAAATGCTCGGCGCCGAGACCGACGGCGAAGATCGGTACCGACCGCGCGCGCAACGACAACAGCTCGTCGCTGATCGGCGCGCGCGAGTTGTCCGCGCCGTCGCTGAGCACGACCAGTCCGGACAGCGGCACGCCGTCGAGCTCCTGGCGCGCCTGCTCGATCGCGTCGCCGAGATGCGTCTCGGCGCCGTTGAACGACAATCCGGACGTACTGTCGATCCGCTGCGCGCCGGACGAAAAATGAAACAGTCGCACGATGAATTTCTGTCGGAGGCCCGCGAGCAAGGCGCTGTCGGGGCCGCCAAACTCACGTTCGATCCATTCGCTCCGCGGCTGCGCACCGTTGTCGGCGATGCGCATGCTGCGCGAGTCGTCGATCAGCACCCCGACATAGTTGCGCTGCGGAACCGCCGCCGAGAGCAGCAGCATCGGGCGGAACAGGCAGCCGAGCAACAACACGAGACTCGCGGCGCGCAATGCGCCGAGCACCCAGCGGTCGCGGCGCGTGCTCTTGCCCCGCACGGTGCCGTAGGTCAGCACGGCGGGAATACCGATCGCGGCGGCGGCAAGCAGGAGCAGCACGACCGACGAGGGCACGCCAAAGGCGAGGTGTCCCTTTGCGAATTCCGTCGGCCGGTACTTGAAGAGGAATTGAAAAATTCCTTCGAGCCAGTGCGCCATGACGACCACGGTCCGACTGTACGACTGAAAGCCTGCCTTCCGTATGATAGACTACGGCGCAGGCAATGGCACGGTTGAACCCCGGCGCTCAGCGGCGGGGTTCCCATTCAGTCGGCACTACATTTTCCAGACATGAAAGCCAAATACGTCACCTGCGACGTGTTCACCGACCGTCGCTTCGGCGGCAACCAGCTCGCGGTTTTTCCGGACGCGCGCGAGATCGGTCCCGCGCTGATGCCGAAAATTGCGCGGGAGTTCAACTTCTCGGAGACGACGTTCGTGCTGCCGCCGTCCGACCCGCGTCACACGGCGCGGGTACGGATCTTCACGCCAGGCGGCGAGCTCCAGTTTGCCGGCCACCCGACGGTAGGCACCGCGCACGTGCTCGCGGCGACGGGAGCGGTGACGCTCACCGGTGCGGAGACGCGCATCGTCCTCGAAGAGGGCGTCGGGCCGGTGCCGGTGACGATACGTTCGGCGAGCGGAGTGCCGGAGTTCGCGCAGCTCACGGCCGCGAAATTGCCCGAAGTGGGACCACCGCCGCCGGCGACCGAGGTGCTGGCGGCGATGCTCTCGCTCTCGCCGAACGATCTCGCGGGCGGCGAGATGCGGCCGGAGTCGGTCTCGTGCGGCACGCCGTTTCTGTTCGTGCCGCTGCGCGATCGTGCCGCCGTGGCGAGGGCGCGCATCAAGCTCGATCTGTGGGAATCCGCGCTGCGGCGATATGTCACGAACATGGTGTTCGTGTTCGCACTCGATGGCGAACGACCGAACTCGGATGTTCGGGCGCGGATGTTTGCGCCTGGCATCAGTGTGCCGGAGGATCCGGCGACGGGCAGCGCGTGCGTGGCACTGGGCGGCTACCTGGCGGCACGCGACCCGCGCTTCGACGGGACGCTGCGCTGGATCGTGGAGCAGGGCTTCGAGATGGGTCGACCGAGCATTCTCGAGGTCGAAGCAGATAAGAAAAGTGGAAAGATCACCGCGGCTCGGGTGGGCGGACGAACGGTGCTCGTGTGCGACGGTGTGATGGAATTGTGAAGGGCGGCGAAGAGCGCGGAGAGGACAACGGCGGATGACGATCGAGTCGAAGAGTGATCTGGCCGGCATGCGGGCCGTGGGCAAGCTGGTCGCGCAAGCGCTGCGCGAAATGCGGAACGCGGCGCGGCCCGGCATGACGACGGCACAGCTGGACGACGTGGGCGCCGCGTTTCTGCGGCGGCACGGCGCGCGATCGGCGCCGCAACTCACGTACGACTTCCCCGGCTTCAACTGCATCAGTGTCAACGACGAAGTCGTGCACGGCATTCCGGGTCCGCGGGTGCTGCGCGCCGGCGACGTCGTGAAGATCGACGTGACCGCGGAGCTCGACGGCTACATCGCCGATGCGGCGATCACCGTCGTGCTTCCCCCATCGAGTGCGCGCGCCGAGTCGCTGATCGAATGCGCGGTCGCGGCCTTCGATCGGGCCGTGAGCGTTGCCGGCGCGGGTGTCCGCGTGGCCGAGCTGGGTCGCGCCGTCGAGGCGGAAGTGGAGCGGCGCGGCCACGCCGTCATCCACGACATGTGCGGCCATGGTGTCGGCCGCGCGCTGCACGAGCCGCCGTCGGTGCCGAACTTCTTCAGCCCGTTCACCGCGGGCCGACTGCAGGAAGGGCTGGTGATTGCGCTCGAGCCGATCATCAGCGAGTCGCCGACGCCGGTGGTGGAGGAAGACGACGGCTGGACGATCCGGACGCTCACCGGCTGTCTCGCCGCGCACTACGAGCACACGATCATGATCCGCGGCGGCATGGTCGAGGTGTTGACGAACGGATGAACAACGGATGAACGCTTGAACGGGCGCTTCGCTTGAACGGTGGAACGCGAACTACCGAGTGGCCAGGTGTGAGGGCGCAGACTTCCACCGTTCCACCGTTCCACCGTTCCACCGTTCCAGCGCTACTTGAGAATTCTCGAAAGTGCGCGGTCCGCCAGCGGCTTGCCGCCGGTCTGGCAGGTGGCGCAGTAGTTCGTCTCGTTGTCCGCGTAGCGAATGCGCAGCACCGGTGAGCCGCACACCGGACAGGGCTGGCCGTAGCGGCCGTGCACCGCCATACCGTCTCGAAACGCCGTGACGTGCTCCGGAAAACCGCCCGCCGCGTCTGTACGCAGCCGGTCGGTCCATTCGGTCAGCACCGCGCGCGTGGCATCGTAAAGCTGAGACATTTCGTCATCGCTCATTCGGCTCGTCAGCTTCGCCGGCGACAGACGCGCGCGGTGGAGGATCTCGTCCGAGTATGCGTTGCCGATGCCGCTCAACAGCTGCGGATCGGTGAGCGCTCGCTTGATGGTGTGATTCTCCGAGCGTAATCGCGCGGCAAATTCCGGCAGTGACCCCTCGAGCACCTCGAGGCCACCGCGCTCGTGCTCGTCGAGCCCCGAGCGTCCCCGCACGACGTGAAGCGACGCACGCCGCTTCGTTCCTGCTTCGGTGAGTGTCAGCGTGCCACTCGGAAATTCGATCGCGGCGAGCAGTCCACGTGCGCCAACTTTTCTGCCGCGATCGAACCAGTGCAGCCGCCCGGCAATCATCAGATGAAGCACGAGGAACAAGTCGTCGTCGAGTGCGATGACGATCCGCTTGCCCGAGCGCTCTATGCCATCGACGCGCTTGCCAATCAGCGCCTCGATTGGCGGATCGACAGTGCGCAGGAGAAACGGCGTCGTGAGCCGGATCGACAACAGATCCTGTCCAACGATTCGCTCCCGCAGCGCTTCGACATAGACGGTGATGTCCGGAAGCTCGGGCATGGCCGGTGGAACGGTGGAACGATGGAACGGCTGAAGCCTGCAATCTGGCGGCTGGGTAGTTCGCGTTCCACCGCTCCAGCGAGCGCCCGCTCCGCCGTTCATCCGCTCATTGACTCCCCCGCGCCCTGTCTCGACCTTCATCGCACGACTTGCGTCCGTCTCCGGAGCCCACCCGATGCTGATCCTCCCCACCGTCGCCGCTCTCCTCCTCCAAGCAACTCTCAACGCGCCGGCGACCGGTGCGCGGAATCCCGCCTACGCGCCGGACGGGCGCCTGGCCGTGAGCGTGCGTGGTGATCTCTGGATCCAGTCGGCCAACGGACACTGGACGCGGCTCACCTCCGGAGCGGCCTGGGACCGCGAACCGTCGTGGACGCCGGACGGATCGGCGATCGTCTATTCGTCCGATCGATCCGGGCGTTTCGAGCTCTGGCGCGTCGCGCTGCGCTCGGACAGCGCGGCCGCCGAGCCGACGCCACTGACCAACTCCGCGCTCCCGAGTGGCCGACCCGCGGTCGCACCAGACGGTCGCATCTACTTCGTCCGCGGCCGACTCGGCGCGGCCGAGCTGTGGGTGCGGCAGCCCGACGGCCGCGAGGCGCGTCTCACGAGCGAGAATGCGGCCGAAGAGTCTCCGGTGCTCACGCGTGACGGCTCGCGCCTCGCGTACGTCGCGATCGCGAACGGCACACGTCAGCTCCATGTCCGCTCGCTGGCGGGCGGCAGTGACACCGTCGTGTTCACCGATCCGCGTCTCGAGGATCCAGCCTGGGCACCGGACGGCGAGCGCCTCTCGTGGACCGCCGACGGGCCGCGCGGCGGCGTGTACGTCATTCCGCTCGACGGCCGCTACGTCAATCTCGTCAGCGCGCGGCACGCCGAATCCGCGTGGAGTCCCGACGGCAAGCGGCTCGCACTGACCGACATTCCGCGCGTCGCCAACGTTTCGTACAACGGCGATCCGGACCGCACCGGCGATCGCGAGTCGAATCTGCTCGCGGCGCCCAGCGGAGGTCTCTGGACCGTCGACGCACCCGCCGCCGTCGACGAACATCTCGTCGAGCAGGCCGGCGCGGCGCTGGCCATCGATCGCGCGCGGCACAACGCGGACGCCTTCGATCAACTCTGGAACCGCACGGCACACCTCTACTACTCGACACCCGACGCGGCAGCTCGCCTCGCCGCCTGGCAGCAGCTGAAATCGAAGTACCGCCCGCGCGCGCTCGCCGCGGCGAATGATCACGATCTGGAAGCGGTGCTGCACGACATGTTGCGCGAGCATCCGCCCTATCGCCAATCGGCAACGGGACGCGCCGCCGTGTCGAGCGCGCATCCGGTCGCGACCGCGGCCGGTATCGAGATGTTGAAGAAGGGCGGCAACGTCGTCGACGCCGCTGTCGCAATCTCGTTCACGCTCGGCGTCGTCGAGCCGGACGCGAGCGGCCCGGGCGGCTACGGCCAGATGCTCGTGTATTTGAAAGGAATGGACACGCCGCGGCTGATCGAGTTCATGTCGCGGGTGCCGGAGCACGCGGGCCTCGACAACACGAGTCTCCTGCACGAAGGCCGGCTCCCCGACGACGGACCAGTGCTCGTCAACGTGCCCGGCACCGTGGCGGCGATGTACCTCGCCTGGCAGAAGTACGGCAGCAAGCACATTCCGTGGGCCGATCTGCTCGCGCCGGCCATTCGCGCTGCGCGTGACGGTTACGTGATGAGCGAAGGGACCGCGACGACGCTCGCCACCGAGCGTGAGCATTTTCTGAAGTATCCCGGCAGCCGCGCGCTGTTCTTTCCCCACGGCGAGCCGATTCACGCGGGGGACACGCTCAAGAACCCAGATCTTGCCTGGACGCTCGAGCAGATCGCCAAGGGTGGCGCGGACGCTTTCTACAAGGGCGAGATCGCACACCGCCTCGTCAGCGACCTGCACGCGCACGGCAACGCGATGGATTCGACGGACATGGCGCGCTACTACGCGGCGCAGCGCGAGCCGGTGGAGGGCAGCTATCGCGGGTACACGTTCTTCTCGAGCGCGCCGCCGGTGTCTGGCGGCGCGGAGCTCGCCGCCAAGCTCAACCTGCTCGAGCAGTATCCGAACCCGAAGCCGTACGAGGACGACGCGGGAACGCTGCACGCGATGATTGCGGCCTGGCAGCTCGTGCCGTCGACGCGCAATCGCATCGCCGATCCGGGACTGTGGCCCGTCACGACGGAGCCATTCACCAACAAGGACACCGCGCGTGCGCGCTGGGCGTGTTTCGATCCGAACAAGGCCATCAACCCGGCGACCCTGCGCGGCGATTCACTCTCCTGTGCGCGGCCGGGCACGAAGACGGCGAGCGTCCAGCTCACGCGTCCGCCCGAGTGCGAGTCGCACGGCTACGACGCAAAGCAGGCGGCATCGTGTCGCTCGTCCGGCACCACGGCGTTCGCCGTCGCCGACGCCGACGGCAACGTCGTCGCCGCCACGCAGACGCTCGGCACCTGGGGCGGCAATTTCTACGTCACTCCGGGATTGGGATTCCTGTACAACGACAAGCTCGCGTCGTACGGCACCAACCCGAACGCGTACGGCGCGCGGCTGCCATTCGCGCGGCACGGCAGCACCATTGCGCCGACGATCGTCTTCCAGGGCTCCGGCGCGAACCGTCACGCCGTGATGGGGCTCGGCGCCGCGGGGAATGCGTGGATCACGTCGGCGGTGTACCAGGTGCTCACCGGCATGATCGACCAGCATCTCGATCCGCAGGCGGCGTTGGAGCTGCCGCGCTTTCTCATCAGTGGCGGCTTTGGGGGCCGCGGCGGTCGCGGCGCAGCACCCGCCGGGGCGACGGTGCAGCTCGAGGGCGGCTTCGCGCCCGACGTGATCGAGCGCCTGCAGGCACTTGGCTACCGCACGCAGATCGTGTCGCTGCCCGGCGAGCTGCGCGAAGGTTACGGCGCCGCGGTTCGCATCGAGCACGGCCGCGTCACGGCCGGCGCCGATCCGCGGCGGGCGGGGACTGCGGGCGCCGTGCCGTAGAATCCGGCGCCGGCTGCGTGGATATCGGCGGCGCCATGGCCGCCATCGCCGAATCGGACATTGGCGGCTGGTCGGACAAGTGCTCCTGCACGATGTACCAGCGGTCGCCGCGCTTCTGGAACACCGCGGTCCATGCGCCGCCGATGACGTGTGGCATGTTCGTCGGCGTGCGGTGCGGCACGTGATAGGTCGCCGTCATCACCGCCGCGTTCGGCGCGAGCACGTCGAAGATCATCCGGTCCCAGATCCAGTGCGGGTCGCGCATGTTCACGCCGATGTTTTCCCAGAACGCCTTGATCCCCATCGCGAGCGTGTCGCGCGACGTGGTGATCTGTCCGCCAGACGCGGAAACGATTCGTCCCGTGTCGGGATACAGGCTGAGCATCCGCTGCTCGACGTTCGGCTTGGTGATGTCGTACGCCGCCTTCACTTGGCGCGTCAGCGAGTCGATGATGGCCTGCCGGTCGGCGGCCGACACGGTGAGCGACCGCGAGCATGCGCTGGTCGCCAGCGAGAGAACGAGAATGACGGCTCGCGTGCGCAACATGATCGGAACGTAAGGGTATATTGATTCAGCGTTGTCAGAGTACACGTTGGCGCCACGATCGTTGCGCCGGCAGCGATCCCGAATATGCCGTGGGGTGGCCGGGTTACCCCAGTCCGATCTGTCCAAGTGCGGTGACGTCGCCGTCCCCCGAAAGTGACGGACTGTGTGATAAACCTCACGGATTCGGACTTTGTACATGGCCCTTGGCGTGCTGATTCCAGCATCCGCTACTCGCGCGCAACAGCGCCCGAGATCGATTGGCTCAGGAGGAAGACGTGAGAAACGTCATCAAGTGGACGCTGGTTCCGATTGCGATTGCCGCCGTTGCCTGCGGCAAGACGCAGCCCCGCAAGACTGCGATGAGCGCCGACCTCAAGCAGGATCTCGAGCTCGCGTCGCATACGCAGGACATCCAGATCAGTCCTGACGAGATCGCGCCTCAGAGCCACAAGGCGGTCGCGCTCAAGAAGGTCGAAGCGCCGCACGCGCCCAAGGTCGTGCGCACGAAGCATCCGACGGTGAAGGCATCGCCGCGTCCGGTCGAGGTGGCAGACGCCGAGACCGACGCGCCGCAGATCGAGGTGATGCCCTCCTCGCCGGCTCCGTCCGAGTCGCCGACGCCTGACGCCCCTCCAATGGCCCGTCCGTCGCCCACGCCTGCGCCGACGTATCCGTCGACCGCCAGCGTGCCGGGAAATAGTGGCTCGGGAATCGGAGCGATTCTCGGTGCGGTGCTTCGCGGCGCCATCATGGACGGTGACGATTGCGATCCGCGCGGGCACCCGCGAGCCGGCCGTCCAATCGGCGGTGGCGACGTCATCGGGAACCGCGGACGGCCCGGTGGGGTTATGGGAGGCATGGGAATGCCGGGGATGCCGAGACCGCGCTTCCCATACTGATCGCCGCCAGCTCGCGGCGGTCCATGCACTGAGGGATTCCGCCTGTGGGGGCGGAGTAGGCGGCGTCGTTCGACTTCGGTCGGGCGGCGCCGCGTGTGTTTTCTGACACTTCCGACGCAGCGATCCGTCGTGCGAACCATTCACCGGGTGCGCACTGTCCAAAGTTGATCCTGCGTCGTGTAAAGCGACGCGCGCGCCCACTCCCCACCCCGCTCCAACCATGGACACGTTCCTGCGCGACGTCCGGTACAGCCTGCGCCGGCTGAAGAAGAGCCCTGCGTTCACGACGATCGTCGTGGTCACGCTCGCGCTCGGGATTGGAGCGAACACCGCGATTTTCAGTGTCGTCAACACCGTGCTGCTGCGCGCGCTGCCATATCGCGATCCGGGCCGCCTGGTGTCGATCGAACACTTCTATCCGTCGCTCCACAACATGGAAGCGCCCGTGTCGGCGCGCGGCTACCGCGACTACCGCGACAAGACGAAGAGCTTCGAGTCGGTCGCGGTCGAGCAGCAGTTCGGCGTCAACGTCACGGGCACTGGCGATCCGGAGCGCGTACCGGCGGTGAAGGTCTCCGGCGACTGGTTCCACGTGCTCGGCGTCGCTCCGATGCTCGGTCGCACGATCCAGCGCGACGACGATCAACCGGGTCGCGACCACGTCGTGGTGCTGAGCAGCGGTCTGTGGACACGGCTGTTCGGCGCCAAGCGTTCGGCGATCGGTTCGACGGTCGAGCTCAATGACGAGACGTACCGTGTCATCGGCGTGATGCCGCCGAGCTTCCACAGCTTCTTCGCGACGACGGCGGACGTCTTCATTCCGCTGGCGCTGCCAGCGAAAGCGTTCACCAACGGCTACACGAACGAATATCTGAATCTCAGCGCGCGACTGAAGCCCGGCGTCACGCTCGCGACTGCACAGTCCGAGATGAAGGTGTTCGCCGAAAATCTCAAGAAGACGTACCCCAACCAGTTCGCGCCCACCTGGACCATCAAGGTGCGCTCGTTCGACGATCTCTCGACGGGGTCCATCCGTCCCGCGCTGCTCGTGCTGCTCGGCGCCGTCGGATTCGTGCTGCTCATCGCCTGCGCGAACGTCGCCAACCTGTTGCTCGCGCGCGCGGCGCTCCGCATCAAGGAAGTCGCCATTCGCTCGGCGCTCGGCGCCGATCGCAGCTCACTCGTGCGACAGTTGCTCACCGAGAGCGTGCTGCTCGCCATCGCCGGCGGCGTGCTTGGACTGCTGCTCGCCGTGCTGAGCGTGAAATCGCTCGTCGCACTTTATCCGGGCATGTCGCGGGCGAGCGAGGTTGGAGTCGACGGGCAGGTAATGCTGTTCACGCTGCTCGTTTCGGTACTCACCGGTCTGCTGTTCGGGCTCGCGCCGGCGCTCCAGACGTCGCGATCGAATCTTCAGGAAACGCTCAGAGACGGTAATCGCAGCGGCGGGTCCGAGGTCGCCGGTCGTGCGCTGCGGCGCGGGCTCGTCGTGGCCGAAGTCGCGCTCGCACTGACGCTGCTCGCCGGCGCCGGACTGTTGATCAAGAGCGTGGGCCGGCTCGAGAACGTGAATCCCGGCTTCGACCCTCACAACGTCCTTGTGTTCAACATTGCGCTGCCGCAGGTGAAATATCCGACCGACACGAGCCAGGAGCTCTTCACCGCGCAGCTGATGCCGCGGCTCAACGCGTTGCCCGGCGTACGCGACGCGGGCGCCACGTCGGTGATTCCATTCGGCGGCGGCTGGTCGACTGCCAGTTTCATGATCGAAGGACTCACCGTGCCGCCCGGTCAGAACGGCCCGTGGGGCGATATCCGGATCGTGACGCCACGGTTCTTCGACGCGCTCCGCATTCCGCTCATCAAGGGCCGCGTCTTTACCGATCAGGATCGCGCCAATACGCTGCCCGTCGTGGTGATCGATCAGGAGTTCGCGAAGAAATATTTCGCCAACGCCGATCCGATCGGCAAACGCATCACGTTCGGCGCAAACGCAGGCGGCAAGGACTCCACCTGGATCACCATCATCGGCGTAGTGGGACACGCGGCGCACGAAGGGCTGGATGCAGAGCGCCGAATCCAGTACTACTTCCCGTACGCGCAGTCGGGCGGACGGAACATGACGGTCGCCCTGCGCACCGCGGGCAATCCGCTCGCACTGCTCCCGGCGGCCCGCGCTGCGGTGCGCGAGATCGACAAGCAGTTGCCGCTCTCCGCGGTCAACACTATGGACGCGCTGATCGACAAGTCGGTCGGACAGCGTCGGCTCTCGATGATCCTGCTCGGCGTGTTCTCCACAATCGCGCTGCTGCTCGCGACGATCGGTATCTACGGTGTGATGAGCTATTCCGTCGCGCAGCGCACGCGCGAGCTGGGCATCCGCATGGCGCTCGGCGCCGCTCGCGGTCGCGTGCTCGGCCTGGTCGTCAGCCAGGGCATGGCGCTCGCCCTCGCCGGTATTGTGATCGGGCTGGTCGCCGCATTCGGACTCACGCGGCTGTTGTCGAATCAGCTGTACGGCGTCGGCGCCACAGACCCGGCGACGTTCGCGCTCGTGTCGTTCGTTCTGATCGGCATCGCGCTCGCCGCAACGCTGGCCCCGGCGCTCCGCGCGACGCGCGTCGATCCGGTCGTGGCGCTCCGCGACGAGTAGCGCCGAAACGTTCTCTGCGGTCCCGGTCTTGCGCTGCTCCCCTGCAGGAGGAACGAGCCATGTCCGAACAACCAGCTTTCGATTCGCGGCAGTGGGTGCCCGAGACCGGTGCATCCACCGGAGACGAACGTGAGAACGATCCCGGCTCGGCGGGATTCACGCCGGAAGACGACCGTGTGTTCCGCTCGCACTTTCAGCACGTGAACCGACTGGCCGACCGCAGCTACGAGCAAGTGCGTCCGGTCTACGGACTCGGCCGCGCCGCCGGCGAGCAGGCGTGTCCTGATGGTCGCTGCTTCGAGGACGTGGAGAAGGATCTGGAGAACGGATGGCTCAACGTGCGAGTCGGCGGCACGGATTGGTCGTCGGTGCGCGAGTTCGCGCGCGCCGGATTCGATCGTGCCAGCCAGGGCCGCATCGTCGATGCGCTGCCTGCCGGCGAAGCCGATCGGCCGCCGTTCGCCGATCCGGTCGCGAAGAATCTCGATCCGACGTCGCCGGAGAGTCCCGAACAGACGCTCGAGTATGAGCGCGAAACCGCGCGCGCCGACGGCGCACGGCCGATCATCGTCGGCGATCTGGCGGTCCGCATGCCGGGCGACGTGCAGGACTCGACGAGCAGCGACGAAGCCTGATCGCCCCGGGCGGTTGCGGGGAGGCGGCGCGAGCGACATAGTCTCGCGCCGCCTCTTTCATTTTCAGAGCACATGACCACTCGCCGTGACTTCCTGCGTCAATCCTCGAGCGCGCTCGCCGTGCTGGCCGGCGCGCCGGCCGTGCTGCTCCGCTCGCGGGCACGAGTCGACATCGTCATTCGCGGCGGTACGGTCTTCGACGGATCGGGTGCGGCGGGCATCGAGCGCGACCTCTCCATTCGCGCCGGTCGCATCGTGTCGATCGCGCGGAGAATCGCCGATCATGGAACGGTCGAGATCGACGCCCGCGGCCGAGCGGTAGCGCCGGGGTTCATCGACATTCACTCACACGGCGACGGGAATCTCTGGGCCGACCCGCGCGCCGAGTCGCTGATCCGCCAGGGCGTGACCACGATCGTCGTGGGACAGGACGGCTCGTCCCGCGCGCCGCGCGCAAGCGGCGGCGACGACAGCGACGCGCGCCACCAATTCGAGAACTTCAATGCACTGTGGGCTGCGCTCGAACGCCTGCATCCTGCGGTCAACGTCGCCTCCATGGTCGGACTCGGCACGCTTCGCGACGTCGTCGTGGGCGGGAAGGACCGGCCGGCCACGGCGACGGAGCTGGCGCGCATGGAGCAGTTCGTCCGCGATGCGCTCGCCGCCGGCGCATGCGGCGCCTCGACGGGACTCGAGTACACGCCCGGTGCGTTCGCCAGCCGCGACGAGCTGATCGCGCTCTCGCGTCCGCTCGCCGCCCGCGGTCTGCCGTACGCCACGCACATGCGCAACGAAGACGACCGCGTGCTCGAGGCGATCGACGAAGCCATTGCCGTCGCGCGCGGAGCGGGGTGTTCGTTAGAGATTTCTCATCTGAAGTGCGAGGGACCGCGCAACTGGCGCAAGCTCGATCAGGCATTCGCCAGGATCGCCGATGCGCGCGCCGCCGGCTGCGACGCCACGTTCGATCGATATCCGTACGTGGCGTACCAGACCGGACTGACGAATCTGTTTCCCGTCTGGAGCCGCGACGGTAGCACGGACGCGTTCCTCGCGCGGCTCGCGGACAGTGCGACCGCATCGCGAATCCGCACCGAGACGCTCGCCAAGGTCGATCTCATCGGCGGCTGGAACGACGTGCTGATCTCCAACGTCGCCAATCCCGGCGATCGCGCCGTCGAAGGTCAGCGGCTCGGCGACTACGCATCGCGCAGCGGCGAAGATCCGTACGAGGCGACCGTCGGACTGCTGCGGCGCAATCACGGCAACGTCGGCATGGTCGGCTTCGCGATGAGCGAGGACAATCTCGATCGCATTTTCGCCCATCCGCAGTCGATGGTCTGCAGCGACGGAGGCTCCTACGCCGTCGATGGGCCGGCGCGCGACGGACATCCGCATCCGCGTGGACTCGGCACCTTTCCGCGCGTGCTCGGTCGCTACGTGCGCGAGCGCAAGGCGCTCACGCTCGAGCAGGCGATTCACAAGATGTCCGGCTTTCCGGCGTCCCGCGTGCATCTTCGCGACCGCGGACGGCTGGCGCCCGGTGCGGCGGCGGACGTCGTCGTCTTCGATCCGTCGACGATCCACGACACCGCGACCTACGAGCAGCCGTTCCAGTATCCCGTCGGCATCGAAGCGGTGATCGTCAATGGCGCCATCGCGCTACGCGATGGCCAGCGCACGGCACAACACGCCGGAGCTCCGCTCCCCGTCGCCTGATTCAGCTCACGTCGACCGGATGTACGTGCAGCCCGCTTCCTGCGCGCGGTGCACGGCGTACACGCCGTTCGGCTGCAGAATCACACCAGGCAGGAGATTGGCCTTGAGCTCCTCGTACACCGTGCGCCAGTCGCTGCCCGCGCGGTGCGCGAAGATGTGCGCATACCCGCGCGTCGCGAGATCGCAGCCGAGCACGATGTGACCGTGCGATGCGAGCCACGCGACCGTTGGCGTTGGAGTGTCGCCGCTGTCGTTCGCGCGGTCCGCTTCCTGGCTGCGCGCGAACGGATTTCCCGTCGCCCATTTGCCGGTCATCGGATTCTTGATCTTGTCTTCCTTGCCGACGTTGTACTTCGCCCAGATCGCGTCGTTGTACAACATCGGCACCGCCGAATGGCGAATCACCACGACCGCCTGTGCGTCGGTGGACATCTTCGCGCTGAGCGCGTCGCGCATTCCGTTCAAATAGTTGACCGCCATGTCGAGGGCGATGCCGTCCTCGATGGATGGGCCGTCGAACACCGCCTTGTGCTTTGCGGTGAGCCTCGACGTCCATGAATCGTCCCAATGCTGCGGCGTGACCGGCGGCGGCGGCGCCGGATTCGGAGCCGGTGCGGTCTGCGCGGCGGTGAGTGGACCGGCGCAGGCGGCAGTTCCCGCGAGCACGATGGCCGAGCTGGCGATCTGGCCGAGAAACTGGCGGCGAGGTGTTGGCGTGTCGCTGGGAGTCATGGCGGCGGGGTCGTCGGAAGGAAGTGGGACTCAAGGATACATTGCGATCAGCCCGACGTCACCTCGAATCAGAATTCCGTGCCGCACGAGCCTTCAGTCGCTGTCGCTCCCGCACACCACCGCCTTGATGGCGGATTCCAGAATCCATGGCCCGGTGAAACGCCGCACGGGTTCAAGGACTTCTTCAAGTGGCGCTTTGGCGGAAATCGATCGACGCCAGTTCCAACCCCGCCATTCGGGTCGCTGCCACAGCGCCACCCGTCGATCGTGGCGCCTCGCGCCGCAGCCGGTTACCGATCGGCGACGTGGGTCGGCCATTCGACGGTGCTGCTCCAACTGGGCTCGCTGAACGTGCTCACGGATCCGATCTGGAGCAGGCGCGCGTCGCCGTTCCAGTGGATCGGGCCCGCGCGGTTCATGCCGCCGGCGGTCGACTTCGATGCGCTGCCCGAAATCGATGTGGTGCTCCTGTCACACGATCACTACGACCATCTCGATGCGCCCACCGTCCGGCGGCTGATCGAGCGCTTTCCGCACGCGTCGTGGCTCTGTCCCCTGCGAGTAGGCTCGCTGCTGCGATCGTTCGGCGTGCAGCACCTCGTCGAGCGAGACTGGTGGCAAACGGTCGAAGCGCCGCAGTTCACCGCCACGTGTACGCCCGCCCAGCATTTCAGTGGCCGCGGGCTCGGCGATCGCGGCGATCGGTTGTGGTGCGGCTGGACGATCGCCACTGACGGCGTTCGCGTGTTCTACGCCGGCGACACGGCGCTGCACCCGGAGTTCGGCGCGATCGCAAGCCGCTGCGGCCCATTCGATCTCGTCGTGCTTCCGATCGGGGCGTACGAGCCGCGCTGGTTCATGCGCGCCGTGCACATGGATCCGGCCGACGCGGTGCATGCCTATCGTGCGCTGACGCCAGCCGGCAATAGGCCGCCATGCCTCGGCGTGCACTGGGGAACCTTCCGTCTCACGGACGAACCGGTGGACGAGCCGCCGAAGCTGTTCGCGCGCGAGTGGCGCGACGCCGGACTGTCCGACGCGTCGAACTGGACGCTCGCGCACGGGGAAACTCGAATCCTGTCACCCAACCGCGCCGCCGTCGACGCGGCGCGTTGATCCACACACGAGCTTACAACAGGCGGCCGGCGATCGCGCGAGCGAGCGCTTCATGACCTCCCGGCTTCAATCCGAGAAGCAGATTCGGCTCGATCAGCTCGAGCTCCATCAGCAGCAAGGCGTCGCCGCGCACGATGCCGTCCACGCGCGCGTAGAGCGTGGCAACCGGCAGCGCGCCGAGCGCCTGCGCGGCCTGGCTCACGATTACGCCGGGTACCGCGGTGATCTTCGTGGTGCCGCCGTACTTCTCCTGAACGCGAAACTCGCCGCTGCGCACCTGTTTCAGCGCGGCGTGACTGAACGCGCCATCGATGAATGTGAGCGACAGCTCGCCGTTTTGCGGCACCTCCGGCGCAAACGGCTGGACGAGCGCATCGCCGATCGACGTGACATGCTCGACGCACGCGCGCGCTTCGGCGTCGAGCGGCGCGATCAACGAATACGTTTCATATCCGCTGGCGGAAATGGCCGGCTTGAGGACGAAGCGTGACCACCCTTCCGCTGCGGCGAGCGACGGCACCGTGGCACCCTCGCCGCGTGGAATGACCGTGGTTGGAATGGTCGCGACGCCGCGCGCGGAGAGATCCAGCAGATACCGCTTGTCGGCATTCCAGCGGATCAACGACGGCGGATTCCACACCGCCACGCCGAGTCGCTCGAGCGTTTCAAGCCACTCGAGGAATCGCGCCGCATGGAGATGATAATCCCAGCATGAGCGAACGATGACGGCACTGAAGGCCGCCCAGTCGGCTTTGCGATCGCTCCAGACCACGGCGTCGGCTCGAATGCCGAGCGCGGCGAGCGCCGGAATCAGCGGCTGATCGTCTGGCGCGAGATCGGGCGCGCGCTCGTACGTCGCCAACGCGACCCGCGGGGTGGGCGGGCTGGTGAAGGATGCCACAAGATCACGTGTAAAGTATGAGCGGATCGTGTCCCATGAGGATTTCCTGCTCGCTGTCAAGAGGCAGAATGCAAAGATTGGCTTTTCTCCAGTTTGCCCTTTCGCTGCCCCTCGAATGAAGTAAGATTATAGCGCTCTAATGTCCTGCAGGTCGTCAATTCACACTCGCCCCAACCTACCGTGGCACGAACCGCATCGTCTCGCCGCCCGAAGAAGCGGGCCGCCTCTGAATCAGTGATTCCCAAGGATGTGCTGGCCGCCGAGATTGCGCGCATTCTCGAAGACCAGGAACTCACCCAGACGGAGGCCGCGTACATCATGCGCGACGCGCCGTCGCAGATCTCGTTGGTCGTGACCGGCAAGCTTCGCGGTTTCTCGACGGAGCGTCTGCTCCGCATGCTCGCGCGCCTCGGCCGTGACATCGACATCGTGATCCGCCCGTCCAAGGGCAAATCCGGTCGCGTCAGCGTCGTTCGTCGTTAGTCGCTGCTGACGACTCGACGCCGGTGCTCCCTTGCGGGAGCACCGGCGTCGCACATTTTCACTCGTGGTGAATCGCGTCGATCGGCGACAGTCGTGCGGCGCGCATGGCCGGGTACAACCCGAACGCCAGGCCGACGGCCGCTGACGCGCCGATCGCCACCAGCACCGTGCTCACCGACAGCCACGCCTGAATCGGCGCCTGCGCCATGTGGCGCATGATCGCCGTGATCAAAAAGGCCGAGCCCACGCCGAGGATCAGGCCGATCAGGCTGCCCACACCGGTGATGGCCACGGACTCGCAGAGAAACTGCCAGAGAATGTGCCGCTGCGCGGCGCCGCTCGCTTTGCGGATGCCGATCTCGCGCGTTCGCTCGATCACCGAGCTGAGTAGCACGTTCATGATTCCGAGACCGCCCACGACGAGCGACACGCTCATGAGCGCGCCCATGAACAGCTTGAAGATGAACAGCGCCTTCCGCACCTGAGCGAGCCGGCTCTCGTCGGACAGAATGCTGATGCGATCGTTCCACGATGCACCGAATCGAGATGCGGCCCACGTCTCGATCGCCTGTCGCGCTTGCGCCACACCTTCCACCGTGAACGCCGTCACGAGCAGCCGAGCACTGCGCGTCGCACCGCCGGCCGCTGGGAGCGCCGCGAATGGCATGATCGCCTGACGGTCGCCGGCAATGTTCGCCGTCAACACACCGACCACGCGCCGCGCTTCGCCCGCGAACAGCAATGTGTCGCCCACCACTTCGGTGACCGGGCGTGCGCCGGAGAAATCCCGAGCGAGCTGATATGAGATGATAACCAGCGGCGCGCCGGCCGCCGCTTCGGACTTCGTGATTGGCCGTCCACCCAACAGCAGCGAATCCGGCAGCACCGCGCCGATGTCGAGCACGCCGTTCAATCGCGCCGCATGCGGTGTCGTGTCGTGCTGCGCCGTCACGATCACGGCGGCCGAGCGCATGACGTTCACGGTGCCCACCCCCGCAACCGTACCGCGCAGGGCGAGGCCGTCCGCCAGTGTGAGCTCGGTGGGGTTTGCGATGGGGATGGGTGTGCGATCGACGATCCGCACCGTTCGCGGCGCGACGCTGAGGCGCTGGAGATCCGTCGTGCGGCCGATTTGATCGCGCGCGAGTCGTTCCATCCCATCGCCCACCGAGAGCACCGCGACGAGCGCTGCAACCCCGATCACGATGCCGAGCGTCGACAGAATGGTGCGGAGCGGGTTGGCGCGCAGCGTCTCGAAGCCGACGCTGATCGAGGTGGTGAAAAGCGGATTGGGCATGCCTGGACTACGGGGCGACGGGGCGTCTGGTTGCAGCGGACGCCGTCGGCCCGGGGTCAGACCAGATGCGGGCGTGCGGCCGAAGTCGACGTGGCGAGCAGCTCGCCCGGCGTGTCGGCGTTCCAGACGCGCGCACGATCGCGGCCGCCGCGCTTGGCGGCATACAGGGCTTCGTCAGCGCGAACGCGCATGTGCGTGCCGGCGGCGTCGGTCGACATGCCCGTCGCCGAGACCACGCCGACGCTCACCGTGAGATGCAGGCGCCGTTGGCCGATCATGAACTCGTGCGCGCGGATCGTGTCGCACAGTCGGACGGCCGCGCGGTAGGCACCCGCGGGATCGGTGTCGGGCAGAAGCATCGAGAACTCCTCGCCGCCGGTGCGCGCCACGATATCGCCGGCGCGCGCGGTCTGGGTGAGCAGCGAGCCGAATTCGCGCAGCACGGCGTCGCCCACCATGTGGCCGTAGGTGTCGTTCACTTCCTTGAAGTGATCGACGTCGATCGCCAGCAGTGACAGCTCGCTTCCGGCGCGCGCCGATCGCGCAATCTCGCGGGCGAGCGCCTGGTCCAGACCGCGGCGATTCAGACATTCGGTGAGCGGATCGGTGAGCACCATGCTGGCGAGCTGCATGCGCACGCGGTTGTACGCCTGCCCGAGTCGCGTGATGGCGTCGGCGTTGCGGTCCGCGGCGAGATCGTACGGAGTGCTGAAGTCGCCCTCCTCGGCGTCGTCGAACAGCTCGGCGATGTGCTGCAAGCGCCGGCGCGATCCGCCGTAGCGTGCGATGAACGACGCGAACGCCACGGTGAACAGCGCCAGCGACCAGATCGCGTCCGGCCAGTCGATGTTCCAGCCGACGTGTAGCAGCACGCCGAGGGTGCCCACGTAGCCGATGACCACGGCCGCGAGTCCGATCGCCGCGTAGTTGCCGCCGAAATACGACTCGGCCAGTTGGAGCACGACGAAGGCGAGAATCAGAATTCGCTCATAGCGTCCGGCCGGTGCGGTGAGCACCGTCGACGCGAAGACGAGGGTCAGGTCGGCGAGGATGACGCCGCCCACCACCCAGGGACCGGCCGTTCCGGTGCGCCGCAGCACGGCGCGCAGGCCGAGGACGAACGCCACGTAGGCTCCCACCGCCACCAGCAACCCCGATCCGGCGCCGGCGAGCAGGCTCGCCTGCTGGAGCAGGTATGCCACACCGCCGGCGACCACCGCGACGGCGATGCGAAATGGGGCTTGCCAGAGAAGAACGTCGGCGTTGGCGCGCGCTGAGGCCTTGAGGTCCGGAGCCATGGGTGGGTGGGAATACGCTCGGCCGCGTCATCGCGGACGATGCGTTGCGGATTACATGGTAAGATCCGGACCAGCCACCCGAGGGCGGCACTCCACGCCTAACCCGTTGCTGCGATGACGATTACACGGTGTGCGCCGTGTCACCCGACCTGGATCACTCTCGCGTCGTGCAACTTCCGGGGATCTTTGCGAGACCGCGAAACGCTGGGCGAGTCGCGTCGTCGGAATGACATGAAGAAGCTCTTCGCCTTCCTCGGCTCAACGATTGGCGGCTACATCGGCTGGTATCTGGGTTCGCCCATCGGCTTCATGAGCGCTTTCGTGCTGAGCATGCTCGGTACCGGACTCGGGATCTACGCGGGATATCGCGCGGCGCAGAATTACGAATAGCCGCCGCGCGACATCCCGTCGTACCCCGATCACCGCGCTCACACCCGCGCGGTGATCACCTCGTCCGCGAACCGTTCCATCTCCTCGAGCTGCGGGCTGCACTGGAGCAGCAGCAGATCGACGCCCGCGTCCGCGAACTCCGCCACGCGCTCGGCCACCTGCTCCGGCGTGCCGACCAGCCCCGCGCGCAGGCCACGATTCGATACGGAGTAATCCTGCAGACTCACCTGCTGCTCGAGCTTCGTGTTGGCAATCCAGTCCTGATAGTTGCCATAGCCCGGCGAGCCTTCCGCGACGTTCGTGATGCGCGCGATCTCCTCCGCCACTTCGGCTTCGGTCTGGCGCACGATCGTGTACGCGGCAACTCCGAACTGGAGCGGCGGCAGATCGACGCCCAGCGCTTCGCACGCCTGTTCGCGCCGCGCGCGCATGTCGGCGATCTTCGGCGCAATGCGCTCCGGCGGATCACCATGCATGACGTACGCATCACACTGCCGTGCGATCAGCGTCTTCGCCGTCTCGCTCTCGCCGCCGGCGTAGATCGTTGGACGCGGACGTTCGGGACGGGTGACCGGCTTGGGCTCGAGCACGATGTCGTCGTGCCGGTAGAACTTGCCATGGTAGCTGAAGGACGGCTGGCTCCATGCGCCGTCCACCACATCGAGCCACTCCTTCGTGCGAGCATAGCGATCGTCGTGCTCGTCGAACGCCGCGCCGAACCGCCGCGCTTCGTCTTTCCACCACGCCGACACGACGTTGAGCGCGAGTCGCCCATTGGCGATCCGGTCGATGTTCGCCGCCTGCTTGGCCAGAATGGCCGGGGGATGGAAAGACGGCCGCACGGCGACCATCAGCTCGAGCCGCTCGGTGACGGCCGCGAGCGCCGCCGCCGTGGACCACGCGTCGAGCGACGGCGCACGAATTCCCTTGATGTCGTTCAATAACAGTTCGGCAATGAGCGTGATGTCATAGCCGATCTCTTCACTCCGCTGGGCCAGGCGCTTGATGTAGTCCCAGGAAGCGGTCATCTGTTCGTCGTCGACGTTCCGCAGCCAACCGCCGAAGACGGGAAGCCAGTAGCCGTATTTCATGGGAGAGGCGAGAGGGGAGAGGGGAGAGGGGAGGGAACGTCCGAGATGTCAGACGTGAGATTCGAGGCATCAGAGGAGACGCCAGACGAGACCTCGGACGTCGCGCGGCGAGAGGCGCGGGACTCGAGGTAGTCGACCAGCGCCACCCACGGATCGAAGCCGATCACGTTCAGCGGATCGGCGACGAAATTCGAAAGTGCGTTGACGTCGTAGAAGTAGTGCCGGCCATCGCGATCATCGACGAGATACTCGATGCCGCCGACGTCGAGGCCCGCGCGGCGCGAGATCGTCTCGACTTGGGCGACGATCTCCGGCGGCGGCCTGTAGCCTTCCACGCGCAAGCCGGTCTTTGGCGCATCGACAGCGCAGGCGCCGCGCACCAGCTCGATGCCGTTCGCCGTCTGGCAGGCGTCGGCCGGACAGAGATCGAACGAACCGACCGCCGGGTAAACCTTGATCGCGTACAGGTATTTGCCGCCGAGCGTCTCGACGCGAACGATGTGGCCGTCGCGCAACGGGGCCGACTCCTGTACCAGCGATACGCCGTCGAGTCCGAGCTCCACCTCGCCGCGTTCGACGGCACCGGTGAGCGCCTGTTCGGACTCGTAGCGAATGATGCCGGCTCCGCTGCCGCCGATGTTCGCCTTGACGAGCACCGGATAGCGCAGCCCACGCGCGGCCTCGACGGCGAGCGCCGGGTCGTTGATGACGCGCGACTTCGGGTACGGCAGACCGAGCTCCTCGAGCAGATCGAGCTGGCTCGCTTTCGAGAGCTCGAATGAGTAGACGCTCGAGCCGTTCACTACCGGAATGCCGATGCGCTCCAGATGCCGCAGCCAGTGGAGCGTGTAGAACGTCGACTGCCGGTGCCCGCGCAGGTATGCCGACGGGCTCGCGCGATTGAACACGAGCGAGTACGGCGCGTCGTCCTCGGACGGGTCGAACTGATGGGATGCGGCGTCGAGCCGTACGTATGGCAGCTCGCGCCGTTCCAGCTCGGCAAAGAGCGGCTTGAACCAGTCCGGATGTTCGTGGTAGACAGCGATCGGTTGCATGAGTCGTCCGGTGAGGGTCACAGCGGATCGACTCGGCCCGTCATCACTCCCGGCTCAGCGCGTCAGCAAAACAAAAACGCTCCGATCCCGGGTGAGGATCGGAGCGCGAGTCGCGAGAGTGTTATATCGCTAGATGCGTGCGCTCAGAACCTCGTATGCCGGTTGGCACATGAGACACATATACATCGAGCAGCACATCATCTGGGCGGAGCGCATGGCCGGAATATACAGAGGGGAGAGCGGAGAGGGGAGAGGGGAGTGGACAACCCAGTGGCTAGTTGCCGGAGCTCAGACCTGAGGTGTCAGACCGCTCCAGCGCTCCAGCGCTCCAGCGCTCCAGCGTTCCAGCGTCAGAATCTCGCCTCGACCGACAGATCCACCCGCCACTGCTTTCGCGGATACAGCCCGCGCGCCACATCGAACCGGAACAGGCCGTCCAGGAACGACGCGCCCGCACCCACGCCGCTCATCGGGCGGCCGACGTCCGAGATTCGCGTCCGATCACCGACCCAGCCAAGATCTCCGAATATCGTCGGGCGGAACCCCGGGTTGTTCGTTCCGAGCTCGGCACGCGTCATCCAGAACGCGTTCCCGCTTTGCGCCGTGTCGGGGCTCTCCCCACGCACGGTTTGTGAGCCACCGAGGTACCACAGCCGCTGTGGCGGCAGCGCTCCCACCGAGCCGCCGCCAGCCAGCGTGAGCGAGCCGGCAAGCGGGCCGAGTCCGTGCGAGGCCGTGAAATCGAGCGCGGCACGACCGTACACCGAATCGCCCATCGCTGCCTCGTATCGCAAATCGGTCACGAGACGCAGTCCGCGCGGATTCAGCCCGTGCTCGTGAAAGATTCGCCCACCTACACCGCCGTAGATCGCTTTTTCCGCGACCAGGTTCGCCGGAAAGTCCGCGCCGTTCACGGCGAAATTCGTGTGCGGACGCGCAGTTCGCTCCTGCTCGACGAACGCGCGCCACTCGAATCGCGTGCCGCCGCCGAACGACGCATCCCGGGAACCGGCCAGCTCGGCACCGGATGCGCGGTAGTAGAATCCTTCGTCACGCCCGAACAGCAGCGCGGACACCGAGCTGCCGAAGCTCAACGGATTTCCCCAGTCGCTCGCCGACACGAGCCGATTGTAGCCGCGCAGGTGAATCGAGTCGGTCAGATTGGTGCGCGTCAGCGTCAGCTCGACGTTCGGTTCGCGGTCGGCGAATCCAAAGCGGGCCAGTGCTGACGCATCGTATCCACCGCCCAGTTGCTGATCGATCGACGCGCCAACCGACAGTCCTTCCACGCGATTGTAGCGCATCAACGACGGACCGTAGGCGATCGACGGCGGCGGAAGCGCCGTGAACAGCGGCGGCTGCGCGCCCATCGACAGCGCCTGCGCGATGAGCTGATCGCGCTCCTTGGCATCGAACAGCTCGTCGCCGGCATCGTAGATCGACGGCGGCAGTGCGGCGGAATGCTCGAGCGCGTGCACGTCGCATGGCACGCGCGTCATCACGGGAATGGTATGATCGAACCGGTAGCGCGTCACGACCGCGGTGTCCGTGGTGTCGCACACGTGCACGTAGGTCGTGTCGCCGTGGCGACGCGCGCGCCGCTCGGCCGCGCGAATTGAATCGCGCATCGCATGATCGGTCGAGTCCCGCTCCGGCACAATGATCGCCGGCAGCGTATCGGTGCCGTTCACCGCGTTGTAGGCGTAGCTCTCCTCGATCTTGAACGGCACGTGCATGAAGCTCACCTGCGCACTGCCCTCGGCCGCGCGCAGGCTCGGCAGCCAGAATCGCCCGTCGTGCAGGCTGTACTCGATCGCCACCCCGGAGAGCTGCCCGACCATCGGCGTGATCATCGGCTTTACCCAGACCGGAACATCATCCATGCTCGTCGAATCGTCTGCCTTGGCGACCTGCCAGATATCGATCGGCACAGCGAGCCGGTACGCGGCCCGCACGAGCTGGCCGGACGACACATCGAACCAGAGTGAGCCGACGGCCAGATTCCATTTCGGCTCGCGCGGACGCACGCGCAGCTCGCGCAATCGTATGGTCGTGTGATTCGGCAGCGTGAAGCTCGCGGAATCGCCGCTCGAGAACGTGTAGTACGCTTCCGAGCCGTCGGCCAGCGGATTCACGATCTCCCGTTCGTCCACCTGAGCGCGCACCGTATTCGTCCCGATCCACAGTGGCTCTGCGCCCGGATAGTACGGGATCGAGCCGATCATGTCGTCGTCGACGTCGCCGGGGTCGAGGTGCTGGTCGCTCTCGCTGGCCATCGGGATCGCGACGCGTGCGCCCTTCACGTCGATCAGCACACCTCGACCGCGCTGCCATTGCACCCGCGCCGCACTCTCGTGGCGGAACATCAGGTGGTCGCGGCCGATGCGTCCAAAGCCAAGGCCGACCGAGAGCCGTTCGTAGCTGTTCGCATCGTAGCCGACGAGCGACGAATCCTGCGACATGCGCGCCGCGCGTGCGCGCAGGAGCAACGTGCGAGCGCGAGCATCCTTGAATGCGCTGGCCAGCAGCTCGGCCGTCACAGGCGTTCGGATCGCCGGCCGGCGGCCGTGTCGATGCTCGCCGGAATCGGCGACGGCGACGGTGCTGTCGCGCACGATCGTCGGCCGATCGCGACGCGCGCCGGCCGGCACCTGCATGGATACTGCGACGGCGGCGCCGAGAAGAAGCAGCATGAACTCGAATGGTGAAGAAGCGACTTTCACCGATACGCAGCTGGCGTGGCTGAGGTTTCGCTCGCGTGCAGCCCGGCGATCCAATCCCCGCCGCTGTAGAATTAGGCCCATGGCCACGGCTTCCGCTCCCGCACCCGCGCTCCTGGTCGAGGACCTCCAGAAGCGCTACCCCGACGTACACGCGGTGCGCGGGCTCGGCCTCAGCGTGGCGAGCGGCGAGTGCTTCGGTCTACTCGGTCCGAACGGCGCCGGAAAAACCACGACGATCGAGATCTGCGAAGGCCTGCTCGCGCCCGACTCAGGCAATGTCCAGCTGCTCGGCTTGCATTGGGATCGCGACGCGAGCGAATTGCGAGAGCGCCTCGGCATTCAGCTCCAGGAGACGCAGCTCGCCGACAAGCTCACGGTGGAGGAAACCGTTCGCCTCTTTCGCAGCTTCTACGAGCGCGGGCGGACGGTGGACGAAGTGATCTCGCTCGTTCAGCTCGACGAAAAGCGAGCGGCGCGGGTCGGCAAGCTGTCGGGCGGACAGAAGCAGCGGCTGGCACTCGCCTGTGCAATCGTCGGCGATCCGGATCTGCTCTTTCTCGACGAGCCGACCACGGGCCTCGATCCACAGTCGCGCCGTCAGCTCTGGGAGCTGATCACCGAGTTCAAGGCGCACGGCCGCACGATTCTGCTCACGACGCACTATATGGATGAAGCCGAGATGCTCTGCGATCGCGTGGCGATCGTCGATCACGGCCAGGTGATCGCGCTCGGCACGCCGGCCGAGCTGATCGGATCGCTCGGCGCCGAGCACGTTGTGGAGTTCGCGCTGCCTCCCGGTTCTCCGCCGATCGACGAGGCGAAGCTGCGCGCGCTCGCCGGCGTGCACGCGGCGCGTCCGCTCGCCGGCGGCTACGAGCTGCAGGTGGGTGCGCTGCACCGCACCGTCCCAGCGCTGCTGCAACTGCTGGCAGCCGAGCATCTGGAGCTGGCACATCTCACCACGCACTCGGCTACGCTCGAAGACGTGTTCGTCTCCCTCACCGGACGTCAGTTGCGCGATGTCTGATCACGACTCGGATTCGCGCAACTCGCTCTGGCAGCTCATCACGGTTCGCTTCAAGGAATACTCACGCGAACCGGAGGCGCTGTTCTGGTCGTTCGGCTTTCCGATCCTGCTGGCGATCGGCCTCGGCATCGCGTTTCGAAGCAAGCCGGCCGACGTGACGCACGTGGCCGTGGCGAACACCGGCTCGCGCGCCGTGTCGGTGGCGGCGTGGATCGCGCGTGATTCGTCGCTGGCCGTCGAGCGGCTATCGCCCGACAGCGCCACCGCGGCGCTCGCCACCGGCCGCGTGGCGCTGATCGTGTTCGCCGACAGCGCCGGCGTCCATTATCGCTACGACAACACGCGTCCCGATGCGCGCTCGGCCCGGTACCTGGTCGACAACGCCGTGCAGCGCGGCGCCGGCCGCACCGACGTGCTGCCCGTGTCCGACGAGCACGTCGAAGAGCGCGGCTCGCGCTACATCGACTTCGTCGTGCCCGGCCTGCTCGGCATGACGATCATGGGCGGCGGCATCTGGGGACTCGGCTTTCCCATCGTCGACCAGCGACGCAAGAATCTGCTCAAGCGCCTCGTCGCCACGCCGATGTCGCGCGCCGAATATCTCGCGTCGTATCTGCTCTCGCGCCTCGTGCTGCTGACGATCGAAGCGGTGGTGCTGCTCGGCTCGAGCGTGCTGCTGTTCGGCGTACCGATGCGCGGCACCGGCCTCGCGCTGGTGGTGATCGTCGTCATCAGCGCGCTCGCTTTCGGCGGGCTCGGTCTCTTGATCGCCTCGCGTGCCCGCACCATCGAAGGCGTGTCGGGCCTCATGAACCTGACGATGTTGCCGATGTGGGTGCTGTCCGGCGTCTTCTTCTCGTCTGAGAACTTTCCGCGCGTCGTGCAGCCGTTCATCAAGGCGCTCCCGCTCACGGCGTCGATCGACGCGTTGCGCGCCAACATGCTGCGCGGCGTGTCGCTGCCCGGCCTTTGGCCGGAGCTGGCCATTCTCGCCGCGTGGATCGTCATCTGCTTCTCGATCGCGCTGAGAATCTTCAGATGGCGATGACGACGGGCGATCTCCCGCCAAACGAACTCGTAACAGAAGGGCGCGCGATTCTCGATTGGATCGCCGCCTATCTGCGCGAGCCCGAGCGGTATCCGGTGCTCGCGCGCGTGCGGCCCGGCGACATCCGCCGTTCGCTTCCGGCATCTCCGCCGGAGCACGGTGAAGCGCTCGAGACGATCGTTCGAGACTTCGAGACGCGCATTCTCCCCGGCATCACCCACTGGAATCATCCGGGCTTCTTCGCCTACTTCTCGATCTCGGCGTCGGTTCCCGGCATTCTGGCCGAGCTGCTGATCGCGGCGTTGAACGTCAACGGCATGCTGTGGAAGACGTCGCCCGCGGCGACGGAGCTCGAGCAGGTGGCGCTGGACTGGCTGCGACAGCTGCTCGGCATGCAGCCCGGCTGGTTCGGCATCATCAACGACACGGCGTCGATCTCGACGATGCTCGCGCTCGCCGCGGCCCGTGAAGCCTGGCCCGAGCTGGCGATTCGCGAGCGCGGCATGGCCGGCCGCGCCGATCTCCCGACGTTGCGCGTATACACCTCGACGCAGGCACATTCGTCGGTCGACAAGGCCGCGCTTGCGCTGGGCATCGGCCTCGACAACGTCGTGCACATCGAAGCCGATGAGCAATTTCGCATGCGCGCCGATCTGCTCGGCCGCGCGATCGTGGCGGACCGGGCGCGCGGCATGTTGCCGATTGCCTGCGTGGCGACGGTCGGCACCACGAGCACCACGAGCGTCGATCCGGTGCCCGCCATCGCGGAGATTTGCGCGCGCGAGCAGCTCTGGCTGCACGTCGACGCATCGTATGGCGGCGCGGCCGCCGTCGTCCCCGAGATGCGCCCTGTGCTCGACGGCGTGGAGCGTGCCGATTCGCTCGTCGTCAATCCGCACAAGTGGCTGTTCACGCCGATCGACTGCTCGGCATTCTTCACGAGGCGTGCGGACGTCCTTCGCCGCGCGTTCTCGCTCGTGCCGGAATACCTGGTCACGCGCGAACAGGACGAAGTCGAGAACCTGATGGATTACGGCGTGCAGCTCGGCCGGCGCTTTCGCGCGCTCAAGCTCTGGATGGTGATCCGCGCGTTCGGCGCCGACGGCTTGGCGGATCGCATTCGCGCTCATTGCCGGCTCGCACAGCAGTTCGCCGGCTGGGTGGAAGCCGACGACGACTGGGAGCTGATGGCGCCGGTGCCCTTCTCGCTGGTCTGCTTCCGCTACGCGCCGGCCGGCATGTCCGACGCGGATCGTGATCGGCGGAACGAGGAGATCCTACATGCCGTGAATGCGACCGGCGACGTGTTTCTCAGTCACACCAGGCTCGGCGGCCGGTTCACGCTGCGCCTGGCGATCGGCAACATCCGAACGCAAGAGCGCCACGTCGAGCTGGCGTGGCGCCGACTGCGCGAGGCCGCGGCTCAGTGAGCGGCTGAGCGATACAACGTGGGAAATGCGCGCTGGAGATGGGCCACTTTCGGCGCGTCGTTGATCACGATGTACGGCTCGTCCGGGTGCTTTTCCGCGTAGTTCTGGTGGTAGCTCTCGGCCGGCCAGAACGCCTTGTAGGCCACGAGCTGCGTCACGATCGGACGCTTGAAGACCTTGGCCGCGGTGAGCTGATCGATGTACGCGCGCGCGATGTGCTGCTGCTCCGGCATCGTGTAGAAGATGATCGAGCGATACTGCGTACCGACGTCCGGGCCCTGGCGGTTGAGCTCCGTGGGATCGTGCGCCACCGAGAAGAACACCTGAAGCAACTGCCCGTACGAGATCTGTGAACTGTCGTACGTGACCTTCACCGACTCGGCGTATCCCGTGGTGCCCGTGCTCACCTGCTCGTACGACGGATGCGGCGCCGTGCCGCCCGAGTAGCCGGCCACCGCGCTCGTAACGCCTTTCAGGTGCTCGAACACTGCCTGAATGCCCCAGAAGCAGCCGCCGGAAAAGACGGCGGTCTGTTCGCCCTTGACCGCCGCGAGCGGCTGATCGAGCGATGGAGCCGGCAGGGTGACGGATGGCGATTCCCCGCTCGTGAGCCGGCGTGCCGCGGTCAGGGTGAGCGCACCAATTGCGACCGCCAACAGGGCGGCACCGCCGCGCGAACGTCGAATCATGGAACCCTCCAGTGTTGGATTGCCTTCAATCTTCCTCCGGCGTCGATCGTGGCGGCAGCTCTTCCGGGTCACCGGCCGCCAGCGCTTCGACGAACTCCTCTTCCACGTGCCGCCTCCGCACCGCCCAGACCGCGACCGCCAGGGCGATGATGATGATCAGAATCAGATAATTGTCATACCGTCTGACGTGCCCGAGCACGATCAGCGTCGTGCGGCCGAAACCCCAACCGAGGATCGTGAACACCGATGCCCAGGTCAGCGCCCCGATCGCGCTCCCGAGCAGATAGATCGGGATCGGAACCCGTGCCGCGCCGCAGGCAATCGGCAGCGTCAACCGCAGCCCGTACGCCCAGCGAACGGCAACCGAGGACCGCCACGGATGCCGGCGCACGATCTTGAGTGCACGCAGCATGAACGTGCGCAGCCGCGGCCATCGCTTCCGAACCCAGTGACCGCGCCACCGCCCGATGTAATACAACCCGATGTCGGCACCCCATGTTCCAGCTGCCACCCAGAACGCCACGGCTACGAGCCGCAGCCGATGGTTGTGTGCGGCAAGGCCGCCGATCAGCGGCGTTGCCTCCTCCGTGATGATGCCGGTAACCGCCAGCGTGATATACGCCCACAGCCGCTCGGCCGCGGTGAGCCCGGAGTGCAACGTGGCGTGCTGCAGCAGCGCGAGAATGAGCGTCGCTCCGGAGTGCCGCAGGATCAGGCGACCCGCGCGACGCCGCAGCAGGCGTCCATGTGCGCGCGGAACTCCGAGTACAATTGCCGGGCAATCGGGCCCGGCCGGCCGGATGCGACAGGTTGGTCATTCAGCCGCACGATCGGCATGACATCGCCGGTGGTGCCGACGATGAACAACTCTTCGAGGCGCGACAGGTCGCGCTCCTGCAAGGCCGTCTCGCTCACCGGAATGCCGAGCCGGCGCGCGATGTCGAGCACCACGGCGCGCGTGACGCCAGGCAGGATGAGATTCGTCGTCGGATGCGTTCGGATGATTCCGTCGAGCACGCCGATCACGTTCGCATGCGAGCCCTCGGTCACGATACCGTGGCGCACCATGATCGCTTCCATGGCGCCACGCTCGGCGGCCGCCTGCTTCGCGAGCACGTTCGGCAGAAGCTGGATGGTCTTGATGTCGCAGCGAAGCCAGCGGATGTCTTCCACCGTGATCGCCGCGGCGCCGCGGGTGCGAACCTCGTTGGGCGGCACGAACCGGTTGGCCATCATGAACACGGTCGGCGCCGTGCCGGCGGCCGGAAAGGCGTGCGCGCGCGGCGCAACGCCGCGCGTGATCTCGAGGTACAACGTCGCCTCGCCGTCCTGCAAACCGCCGCTCGCGAGCAGTTGCTCGGCCACACTCGTGAACACGTCGGGCTGGACTATGTCCGGCGCCGCGATGCGCAGCTCGCGAAGCCCGAACACGAGTCGGTCCAGATGCCGCTCCATCTCGAACAACCGCCCGTTGACGACGCGCCAGACCTCGTAGACGCCGTCGCCGAACACGAACCCGCGATCCTCCACCGCGACGACCGCGCCGGTCCTGTCGACGAGCTTGCCGTTCAGGTAGCAGAGCATGGGGTAAAGGTAACGGTGGAACGGTGGAACGGTGGAACGGTCGAACGGTGGAACGGTGGAACGCTCGGGTGGGGCGGGCCGCCGTGCTACTGCCTCACTTGCTACCGCTGTACCGACGCCGCGGTATCCGCGGCAATCGCATTAACCCGCACCGGCGTCTTCTCCGTGATTCCGCGCGCGGCCCCGACGAGCAGTGTGTCGCCGATCTGCACGCCCGATCGAATCTCCACCGTTTCCGCCGCGGCGTCGCGGATGCCGAGCGTGACGTTGGCACGGCGCGCCAGACCATTCTTGATCTCCGTGACGAACGGTGAGATGCCCGTTTCGTCCACCGCCGCGATCGGCGCCACCGGCGCCGTGCGGATGTCGCTCGATACGTGTCCGTCGGCAAACAGACCGCCAACGAGCACGCCGTTCACGTTCGGCAGCGAAACGATGATGCGTACCTGTCGCGTGGCGGGATCGGCCACCGGGTTGATCTGGGTCACGTGGCCCGTGAACGCCCGGTTCGGATAACCGCTCACCGTAAAGTCGACCGGCGCACCGCGATGCACGGCCGAGAGCTGCTCGGCCGGAACCGACGCTTCGAGACGCATGGTTGCCGGATTCACGACGGTGTACAGCGCGCCACCCGGCTGCACCACGTCGCCCGCGCTCACCTGCCGCGCGCTCACCACTCCCGAAAATGGCGCAACGACGGTCGCCTTGGTGAGCTGCTTCTGCGCGTTCGCCAGCACCGCTTTCGCGTTTGCTAATTGCGCGAGCGCCGCCGAGTACTGATTGCGCACCAGCTCGAGATCGCGCTCGGCAATCGCGCCGGCCTTGAGCAGCACGTCGTTGCGATCCACCTCCCGCTTGTCGACGTCGACGGTGTTCTGCGCCGTCGTCACCGCCGCGCGGGCCGACAACTCGGCGGCGCGTAGCGCCGTGTCGTCGATGCGGGCGAGCACCTCGCCTTTTCGTACCTGATCGCCCTGCTCGGCGTACGTCTGCAGAATGGCGCCGCCCACTTCAGCACGTACCGTGGCCTGCTCTTCCGGCTGCAACGTGCCGGAGATCGCCGGACCGCTGCGAATCTGCTTCGCCGTGACGATCGCAATGTTCTCCGGGCCAACGACCATGGCGTTCGTCCCGGTGGACGGCGGCCCTCCGCCGCGGTTGCACGCAGCCAACAGCGCGGCCGCACCGAGTGAGACCGCGATTGCACGGCGCGTGGACCGTCGTTCCCTCCCACTTCCTCCCATGATCATGGCTGGCCGCTCCCCGGTGGTCCGCCTGCGCCCGCACGCGCGGACGTTTGCGTCGTCGTCGACGTCGCCGATCGCTGCTGCGACTGTTGTTGCTGCTGGCCCTGTTGCTGCTGCGTCTGTTGCTGCACCGCTCCGGCCGCACTCGAGGCCGACCCTGACACGCCCGTCGTTCCCTGGATCGGAAGATCGCGCAACAGGGCAAGCCGCACCCGGGCCACGGCGAGGTTGCGCGCCGCCTGGGCGCGATTCGCTCTCGCCTGCTCGAGCAGCAACCGCGATTGCGACAGGTCCGATTGCGTCGAGATGCCTTCCCGAAAGCGTACCTGATCGATGCTGTACTCGCGCTGCGCCTGCTCCGCCGTGCCGCGGCTCGCGTCGAACGCGGCCTGCGCTTCCGTGTACGCGTTCAGCGCCACGCGCGTGTCCATCGCGGCGAACTGTCGCGTTTGCGTGGCCTGCGCGCGCGCCTGCTGCAGCCCCGCCTGCGCGATGACCTCATCGCCATGAATCCGGCCCCCATCGAAGATCGGAATGTTCGTCGAAAGACCCACGGTCCAGTTGTCGACGCCGTTCGAGAGACTTGGAAATATCGTCGTCGGGAAATACAGCCGCTGATAGTTCGACACGAGCGCGATCGACGGAATGCGTTCCGCGTGCGCGATCTTCACCTGCGCCTCCTGGGCGCGCACTGCCTCCGCGCTCTCACGCACGGCGGATCGGTCGGAAGTGATGGTATCCGGCGTCCAGCTTGCGGCAACCGTGGGCAGCGGCGGGCCTGCGCTCGATTCGATCGGCGTCGTCAGCTCGAGCGCGTCGTCGAGCGGCATGTTCAGCAACTGCTTGAGGTGGAGATACGCCACCTGCCGGTTGGCGCGCGCCTGAAGCAGCACCGGCACCTGGTTGTCGTGCGTCACCTGGGCGCGCAGCAGATCGTACTCGGAAGTGTTGCCCACCTTGTATGCAACCTGCGTCTGCGTCAGCACCGTGGCCGTTTGCGCGACCGACGAGTCGGCGATCGCCACCAGCGCATCGGCGAGCGCCGCATCGTAATACGCGGACGTGACGTCGAGCGCGACCTGCGCGCGTTGCGCCGCAACCTCGACGTTCGCCGCGCGCAGCTGCGCGTCGGCCGCCTGATTCTGCGCGCGAATGCGTCCGCCGGCGAAGAGGTTCTGCGAGAACGACAGCCCGAGCGCCCATTGGTTGGTGGCGCCAAAGCTCGTTTTCGAGAGATCGAAACCGCCGCCGCTCGTCGCGCTCGGGCACGTGGCCGCCTGTGCCAGCGCCGCCGATCGTTCGGCCGGCGTGGCGGTGGACGGGATGAACGGCGCGCAGAGGGCCGGCGTGGCCGGCACCGCAACGGTGTCGCTGCCCGACGAACCGGAGCTGAACCCGGAGAACTGCGACTTGAGCGTTTTCGTATAGCCCGCGGTCCCGCTGAGCTGCGGCAGATATTGGCTGCGCGCCTGATAGCGCTGCCCGGTGGCGCGCGTCACGCCGGCGCGTGCGATCTCCACGGTCTGACTCTGCGCCTGGGCAAGCCGCAGCGCGTCTTCCAGCGAGAGCCGCCGCACCGCGCCCGGTGCCGACGCCGTGGTGTCCTGCGCGGTTGCGCCCCCGGCGGCGGCGAGCAGCAGCGCCATCGCCAGCGGAACGGCGACACGCAACCGCCACGGATCCGCGGTCGCTGAACCGCGCCAAGTTGAAACGGATGTCATGATCGTGTTCGTGAGTGGTGTCCACATCAGTACAGCGCACACGCACACCGGCGCGCGCCGCCGGATCGTCGGCGAGCAGCTTTCACGCCGCGCACGGATCGATTCCGCGCCTGCGGCGGCAGCCGTCGTGTTCTGGCGTGGGATGCCGGCGCCGCATCGCGCCTGGTCGCTCGACCGGTCGTTTGGCCGGTCGCATCGCGACAGCGGACCCTACGTCAATCCTCGGCGCGGCGTTCCAGCATGGCTGGCGTATCCTGTTGAAAATCGTGCCAGCGTCGTAGGAAAGCGGCACGGGCGGCGCCGCGCGTATCGGGCGCTCAGCTTAGGCGGTCGGGTCCGGCGGCGCAAGCGGCTGACGCTGCGCCACCGGCACTACTCGATCGGGGTCGCTGCAGCCGGTGTTCAGGATGGATTGCCCATGATGAACATCCGGATGTGCAACGGCTCCTTCGACTCGTACAGCGTCTTCACGATCCCGGGCAGGATCTGGAGCTGCACCGGCGTGAGCACCGTCGGCAGCTCCTTCTTGACGTCCTGGCGCGTCAGCTCCCACGCGTCATCGGTCGCTTTGGACGACCGCTTCAATGCGGCGGCCGCGTCGTATTCGTCCGGCAGCTGGGCGAGATAGTTCGCGAGATCGGTCCACAGCGAATCCATGCGCAACTTGTAGTGCGCCTGGATCTTCTCGAGCGAATCGGCCTGCGCGCGGCTCAGGAGCAGCGAGTCGCTCTGCCGCAGAATCTGCGCGTACGGGTCCGGCACGTTGCGCGCGTATCGCTTCTCGAGGTCCGCGGCCGTCAGCTTGGTGCCTCGATGGCCGCCGCGTCCGGGGCTGAGGAACTTGTCGAGCTGCTGCTCGTCGATCGGGCGGCCGATGTCGATGCCAACGTCGATCGTGAGCCGGAAAGGCGCGCGAATCGTGTTCGCCGACGGCCGCGTGCTGCCGAAGCGCGGATTCACGTCGTAGTCGAACCGCTGCATGTTCGGATCCCAGCCGCGCACCGTGTACAGCACCGGATCGGGCAGCGCCTGCGTGCCCCAGCCATGCAGATTGTTGCTGCCGTGCAACAACTGATCGAGACCGCCGAGCGGGTTCGCGAGATTGATGCCGACGTCGACCCGGTTGCCGAGCTTCAGCGCGCGTCCGGAAATTCCGATGCGCGCGTTCAGTGCCGACGTCCACGGTCCTTCGCAGCTGTTGCGCGCCGCGGCGTGATCGAGCTGGCGCGTGAGACAGTCGCGCACATTCGGATCGGACGAGGCGATCAGAGTTTGCATCGCCGCACTCATCGCGGGATCGGCCGACGTCGCCGGGTCGTAGATGAATGCGCGATCGTTGGCCAGTCCGTCGCCATTCACGTCGCTGCCGACGAGTGGCGTGAACGGCAGGCCGGATTGCAGACGTCCCTGCAGTGAGATGTTGAATCCGCGTTTGGCGAAGCCGGCCTGCAGCAGGAATTGATGCCGCGCATCGAGATCGCCGCGTGTCCAGTCGCGGTCGAGCGGGTTGCCGAACGTCGATGCGTCGAATCCGCGCTGTTCCGATCGGACCGACGCGAGCGTGTACCCGCCCGCGAGATACACGTTGCCGAGAAAGCCGCGGCTGAAGTCCGGCGCAACAGTGAACGTGAGTTGCTTGCTGATCGACCGGTTGTCGCCAAGGTTGTCGACGACGCGGCCGAATTCGTTCGAGCGCCGCGCGTCCACCGGCGACAAGGCGCCCGTCGCGGGCACGATGCTCGACGAATTCGCGTACATCGGCCGGCCTTCGACCGGCAGCGTGAACTTCGGCTGCCCGGCGAAATTCAGGTCGACGATTCCCGGCTGATTCAGGTTGAGCGAGTACACGCCTTCTATGGAATACGTGAACCGCCAGAAGGAGGAGTTCCACGCGAGGTTGCCGCGCCAGCTGCGCGAGGCATTCCAGGCCGGGTCGAACAGTTGCACGCCCGGCGCGGCGTCGATGAACGACGGCGCACCCGCGCCGGCGCACTGCTGCGGAATCGACGACGGATCCGCCAGATAGCCGGTCCAATCGGGCGTCGGCACCGCGGAACCGATGCACGACAGATGTGTGAGCGCGCCGGGCAAGCCGGTCGACACCGAGGCTGCCGAGAGCAACGCCGGCTGAATGATGTTTCTGAACTCGCCGAAACCGCCCCGCAGCACACCGGACGAGCCCTGCGTGAACCGTCCGAATGGATTCACCATCATCATCTGACGTTCGCGGCCGGTCTTGTTCCACGTGAAGCCGATTCGCGGACTCACGTGAACGGTGTTCGGCGCGTGATCGGTGCGCACGCCGAACAATGTTTCGATCTCCGGGTTGTACGCCGGCGCCGCGGTGAACACGTTGCCCTCGGCGCGCGCGCCGTACATCACCTGGAGGTTCTGACTCACGCGCCACAGATCGCTCAGCGCCGCAAAGCCGTTCCACTCTCCGCCGGTGCGCGTCGGCGACTCGAGCGTGCGCGTGAACGTCGATGGCGTGTTCGCCGAGAGATCCGCCAGCGAGTTGTAGCTGAATGTGCCGAGCCCGTTCGATGCGATGTCCTGCGAGTAGCCGTCAAGCCGCGCATCGCCGGTGAGCTTGATGCGGTGCGCCTGCTTGCCCTGTGCGTAGAGCTGCAGGTCGGCAACCGATTCCCACGTCCACTGCCGCATCTCCGAATTCATTCCGCTGTTGCCGCCGAACTGCAGCGAGCTCACCCCACCGGTGCCGTTCGGGAACGCCGACTCCACGAGCACACGTCCGTCCGGCAACTGGAGAAACGGATTGCTCCGCGTGCGGTTGTACGAGACGCTCGTGCGGGCATCGCCCAGATAATCGTTCCCAAAGTAGAATGAGTATTCTCCCTGCAACGATCCGATCGCCTGCGAGCTTTCGCCGGTGTGCAACGGCGTGCCCGTGGGCGCGAGGCCGAGCGCGTCGTTGTTCGCGTACTTGGCGTAGCCGGTGAGCGCGTAGGTGGTCTTCGCCGGCGTCAGCGTGCCCCAGTTGTACGGCGCATGATCCACACGCACGATGGCCGAAATGTCGTCGTGCACGACCGTGCTCGGCGCGCCGGCCCCGGTCGGAATGCCGGCCGCCTGCAGCAGCGAGATCAGTCGTGCCGCCGAATCCGGCGACACGCCGGCATGCTCCAGCAGATCCTGATCGGCATTGAGAAGCGAGGCTTCGTCCGCCGATCGCCGCGCGCCTTGCACGCCGAAATTGTAGAACCACTTGTCGTCCGCCAGCTCGCCGTTGCCGCCGATGCTCGCCTCGCCGGCCGTGAAGCGCTGGCCGAGTCGCGCCGAGATCGGATCGGTGTACTGGAGCGGTGGCGCGTCGAGCGTGAGATGCGCGTTCCGGCTCGAGAACAGATTGCCGGGCGTCAGCTCGACGTTGAGATTCGCGCCGCTGAACCAGCCGCGCGACGGATCGTACGACGATTGCGAGACGCGAACGCGCGTCTCCGCATCCCGCGGCACATCGGCGCCGGGAAACGCCATGCCGTTGAGCGTCGTGCTGTTCTGCGCCGAGCCCAACCCGAGTACCGAGATGCCGCCGTCGGGCGTGAGCATCACACCGGGAATTGTGCCGGCGAGCGCCGCGATATCGCCCGCCTGATCCGGCGATACGGCTCCCGTCACGCCGCCGGAGAGCTGCTGGGACGCACCAACATCGGTACGGATTCCTTCATTGCGCGCCGGCTTTGGCTTGGAGGCTCGCGTCACCACCGGCGCCAGCACCTGTGCCTTGCCCGATGACAGCTTCACGTCGACGACGAACACGCTGTCCGTGCCGGTGCGCGTGACACGCTTTCGAAAAGTGTCATAGCCCACCGCCGACACGTGGACGAGATAGTCGCCCGTACCGTCGGCCCACTCGATCTGGTAGCGGCCTGCGTCGTCCGTCTTCGTGGATTCGAACGCGCGATCCGGCGCACGAGTGACGATGACGTCGGCGCCCGCCACCGCCTTGCCGCTGTCCGACGTCACCGTACCGCGGATGATATCGTGATAATGGCGAGCTTCGGGCACCTGACCGAACGCGATCGCCGGGCTGGCGATCGCGACGAGGACGAGCAGACGGCGGACTGCTGAGAATGTGAGCATGCGCGCGGGGAAATGGTCGTGTCTTCGACACGCGCGCCTGCGGGAGGGTTGCCGCCGCCCGTGCCTACTCGCCGTGCCGTCGGTGCGTGCGCCGCTCCAGCACGACTTCGTCCTGGAGGATCATATACCGGATCACGCGATCGCGCGCTTCCGGAAACTGCTTGATCCGATCGCGGAAGCGGTCGTTCGACACGATGCTCGCGCCCAGCTCGCGCGCGAACGAGAGGATGAAGTAATCGGCGTCCGTTCCAGCCGGCGCCTGTCGCACCATGCCGTCGTCGATCATCTTCTCGTAGCGGGCCGGATCGTCGATCTGATGCCGCAGCGCCGCGTCGGCAACGATGATCGGCTCGAGCCCCTCCTCGCACAACTTTTCGCGCACGGCGAGCAGATTGGCGACGTGCGGCGGCTCGCCTTCCGTGCAGTGCGCCACGTTGGATCCGTCCACGATCGCCACGTTGCTCGTCGTCTCCCGATCGGCCTGCGGTTGCGTCGTCATCGGATCAACGGCGAGGCTTTCGCGACCGCGCGGCTCGCGCCGAATCGGCTCGGGCAGAATCGGCAAGCGCCATGGAGTCGGCGCGTGTGTAGATCATCTGCAGGCTGCGGGCGCGCGTCAGCTCGCCGCCGACGGTTTCCGCGGCCGTTGACAACAGCGCCTGGAGCTCCGGCTGCTGCGCCGAACCGGCGAGCCCCTGCAGATAGCCGAGCATGAGCTGGCCGGCGCTCACCTGCTGCGCGATGTACGCGCGATCCACTCCGCCGGGATGGTAGCCGTTCAGCGAATCCAGCTGCAGCTGCATCCGCGCGGTGAATTGACTCGCCAGCGCCGGCGCCACCGGCTCGATGTGCAGTTGCGCGGCAAGCGAATCGGCGGAATGCTGCAACTCCGCGTGCACGCGCGCTGTCGCCGCGGCGAGCGCACGAATCGTATCGGACCGCCACGCCTGCAGCTCGACGTCCGATGCCGCAATCTGCTGGCTGTTCATTGCCGCGAGCAGCGACAGAATGTTGGCGTCGGTCAGCCAGTCGACATTCGTCACGGAGCTCGAGTCGGCCGTCACGTCGCCGCCCGATTGAACGGCCGCCACTGGCCTGCGTGCCGTTCCGGTCGTGGCGCGCCCTTCGGACGTGCCACCGCGCGAGCAACTGAAGCTCGCGATTGCAATGGCGGCGAGTGCCGCCAGCCCTGTCATTCTCAACGATGGACGCATCGCTCCCTCGGTCCGCGGTCGGGCGTGCCGAAAACGAAACGCCCGGGTGTCTCCACCCGGGCGTTCATTTCAAGTAGCGCGCCCAACCGCGGCGATCACCTGATTCGCGAGCTCACAGCTGCACGGGCTCAGTCCTTCGGTTTCGTCGAATCAGCCGCCGTGTTTCCGAGCTTGCCCTGGATCTGCTGCGCTTCCGTGAGATGTGCCTGGATCAGCGGAATCGCCTTGGTGATCGCGTCCTTGAGCTGTGGCGCCTGCGCGGTGTTCTGGAAGCTCTGCAGCGTCTGCAACACGAACTGATGCGCCGCCACTTCGTGGTTGATGTACGCGGCGTCCCACGCCGGTCCCTTGGGCTGCGCGTTCAAGCTGTCGGCGAACTTCTGCGCCGAGGCCTGCAGCGTGTCACCCGAAGGCGTCGCCGGCGTGATCTTGAGCTGCTTGGCGAGCTTCTGCCCGTCGGCGCGGAGCTGGTGATGATCCCGCGCCATGCGTTTTCCGAACGACTTCACCTGGGCATTTGTGCCCTTGGTCGCCGCCAGCGCGCCGCCGGCGCTGTCTGCCGCATTGGCCTCGTCGAGCACGCCGAGAATGGTCGTGTCGGTCATCTGAGCTGGCGGAGGCGTCGTGGCCGCACTGGCGGCGGCGGTGGTGTCGGTCGCCATCGCGCCGGTCGTGTCCGCATTGTTTCCAGACTTCGAGCATGCCGCCCAGAGGGCGCACGCGCCGAGTACTACGATCCCACGGGTGAGGCGAATCGACATAGATCCCTCCGAACAGGTTGATCGCCCGGAATTGCCGGGCTGGCCGACCCAGCGATAGCAATTTCTATACGCAGCCGCCGTCGAGACGGCTAACTCCGCGCCGCCGATGGCGTCACACAAGTACGGAGCCGCAGATCGATTTTGCGGCCGCTC
>JAICKA010000193.1 GCA_025928185.1 Gemmatimonadaceae bacterium | reverse complement strand
TCACTCTGGCCGACGCTCCGGCGCTATCACCGCGCGCTCGAGGCGCTCGGCATTCCACGATCCGGGCTGCAAACGCTAATCGTCGGCGTCGCGTACACCGGCGTGTGGGCCGCGATCGGGATATTGGCGTTCGTGCTCACCGTGATCTTGGGTGCGCCCGCCCTGCGGTCATCTGCCATCGCTCACATCGCGCCGCTCGTCACTGGCGGAGTGATCGTGGGTGCAGGCGCCTTGCAACTCACACGTTGGAAGGCGCATCATCTCGCGCACTGCCGCGACGTTATGTCGACGCATGAAATGAGCTCGGTGCCCGCTCGCTCCCGGTGGTGCGACGGTGTGCGGCTCGGCGTGCACTGCACCATGAGCTGTCTCGGCCCGATGGCCACGCTGCTCGCCGTCGGCATGATGGACGCGCGGGCCATGGCAGTCGTGACCGCGGCCATCACCGCTGAACGGGTTGTGCCGAGCGGTGCGCGGGTCGCGCGCGCCACGGGCGCAGTCGCGCTCGGAGCAGGGCTCCTCGTGCTCGCGAGAGCAATCGGGCTCGCCGGACTGCGATAGCTGGAAGCCGAAGCGAATCGATCGGACAACCGCTGCATTGTAGGCGGGCGTCAGGGTGCCTATCGTTTCGAGCATCATGATGAACGGATCGCCGGACGCGCTCGATCGCGTCACGATCGTCGGCCCCGGGCGCGTAGGGCGCGCACTCGCTCACGCACTGTCGACAGCCGGCGTCGCGGTGCGCGGGCCACTCGCGCGCGGCCAGTGGGAAAATTCGATTCAGGCCGGCGATGTCGTGCTACTCTGTGTGCCGGATGGCGAGATCGCCCGCGCGTCCGAACACGTAAGAACCGACGCCTTCGTCGGACACTGTTCGGGCACGCTGCAGCCCAACATCCTCGGATCCCGCAGCGCATTCTCGATGCATCCGTTGCTGGCCATCACCGGTCCGGGCGCGCGCTTCGACGGCGCGGCGGCCGCCGTCGCCGGCACGGACGACCGTGCGCGCGGCATTGCGCGGTCGATTGCCGGCCGACTCGGCATGACGGCGATCGACGTGTCGAATCGAACGCTCTATCACGCGGCCGCCGTGATCGCGTCGAACTACCTCGTTGCCCTCGAGGAAACCGCCGCAATGCTCGGCGCCGACGTTGGGCTCGAGCGGCGACACCTGGCTCGGCTCGCTGAATCCGCGCTCGAGAACTGGTCGCGCGACGGCGCGGCGGCGCTCACCGGCCCGATCGCTCGCGGTGATGAGGATGTGGTCGCGCGGCAACGGTCGGAGATCGCGCGCGTTCATCCCGAGCTGCTGGACTTCTGGGACGCGCTGACCGCGCGCACGCGTGAGGTCGCGGCCGAGATGAAACACTAATGCAGATTTTTCGAACGCCGCGGGAGATGCAGGACTTTGTGCGCGAGTCGCGACGCGCGGGCAAGACCATTGGCTTCGTGCCGACGATGGGCGCATTCCACGCCGGCCATCTCTCGCTGATGCGGCGCGCAGCCTCGGAGAACGACGTCGCCGTAGTCTCGCTGTTCGTGAACCCGACCCAGTTCAACGAGGCAGCGGATCTGGCAGCGTATCCCCGAGACGAGGCAGCTGACGCGCGGCTCGCCGAGAGCGCCGGGATCCAGGTGATGTATGCGCCGGACGCGAGCGCCATGTATCCGCCCGGCTTCGCGACGACGGTCAGCGTGGCCGGTGTGTCGGAAGTGCTCGAAGGCGCGACCCGCGGGCCCGGCCACTTTCAAGGCGTGGCCACGGTCGTGGCCAAGTTGCTGAACGCCGTAGCGTGCGACCGTGTGTACCTCGGTCAGAAGGACGCACAGCAGGTCGCCGTGCTCCACCGCATGATTCGCGACCTGGATTTCGATGTCGACGTTGTCGTGTGCGCGACGGTCCGCGAGCCGGACGGCCTGGCGATGTCGAGTCGCAATGCACGACTTCGCGGAGATGATCGCACTCGCGCGCTGGCGCTGCGCCACGGTCTCGATGCCGCACTCGGCGAGATTGCGCGTGGCGAGCGCGCGATGGAGCGCGTGCAGATGGCCGGCCTGCGCGCGATGCACGAGAAAGGCGTCGATCCCGAGTATTTCGCGATCGTCGACCCCACGTCGTTCATGCCGCTCGCGCGCCTGAATGGCGACGTGCTGATCGCCGTCGCCGCGCGCGTCGGTCCGGTGCGCCTGATCGACAACGAGCTGGTACACGTCTCGTGAACGGCCTCGCAGCGCTCGCCGAAAAGAAGCAGCGTGGCGAACGTATCGTGATGATCACCGCGTACGACTATCCGTCGGCGCGGATCGTCGAGAGCGCAGGCGTCGACGTCGTGCTGGCCGGCGATTCCGCGGCCACGACGGTGCTCGGCTACGAGACGACGCGCGCAGTGTCGATCGACGAGATGCTGATGCTGACGCGCGCCGTGCGCCGTGGGCTGCACGCGACGCTGTTGATCGGCGACCTGCCGTTCGGGACGTACGAAGATTCCGATGAGCACGCGGTGGGCTCGGCGCGCCGCTTCATCGAGGCCGGCTGCGACGCCGTGAAGCTCGAGGGCGGGCACGAGATCGAGTCCCGTGCCGCGGCGATCGTGCGCGCCGGCATACCCGTGATGGGGCACGTCGGACTGACGCCCCAGCAGGTCGTGACGCCCGACGGCTATCGAGCGCAGGGACGCGATGCAGCGTCCGCGCGCGCGATCGTCGAGCAAGCCGTCGCGTTCGAGCGCGCGGGGTGCACAGCACTCGTGGTCGAGGCTGTGCCGCCGAGCGTGACCGAGGTCGTGATGTCGCGCGTGCACGTTCCGGTGATCGGCATCGGCGCGGGCCCGGAGACTGACGGGCAGGTACTCGTGTACCATGACCTCCTCGGCCTGCTCGACGCGCGGCCGGCAAAGTTCGTGAAGCGCTACGGCCAGTTCGCCCCCGAGATCACCCGGGCGGTGCGATCGTATGCGGATGAAGTGCGAGCGGGCAGCTATCCTGGAGCCGAGCATACGTACTCGATGCCGCCGGACGAGCTGGCGCGGTTCCGGGACTTCCTCAGGCGGGGCGCTTAACCGGGACTGTCGATTCCGGACCTTCTTCGACATAAGGGAAGGCAGGCGATCGACAGCGACCGTACGATGTCCTCAGGTCGCTTCCCGTCGGTCGTTTTACGGTCATTCGTGTCCACGTGCCTGTCGCCAGAATCACGATGTGGTTCTGGTTGCCGTACGAGAAGAGCACCGCGGCCGAACCAGTGCAGGCGCGGTCGGTGGCGGCGATGGCAGCGGCCGTGCGCACGCACGCGGATGAGGTGCGGCGGGGCGAATACCCCGCCGCAACGCACACGCATGTCATGCCGCGGCCCGAGATCGAGCGGCTGCGGTCACTCGTCGGTGACGTGCAAGAGTGACGGCGGCGTCCCCGGTCTGGGGCGCGGCGACGAAATGTCTGTCGTCAGCTCGGGAAAGAGCCCGCCTGGCGTGCAGCAACCGTTGAGGCAGGCAATCCAGCCGGTTCCCGGAGCTCGTGTTGTATCCTGTTCGCCGGTCGAAATCTGTCGGCGAGTCACACCCGGGTGAACCCACAGTGCCTTGGCGTGCTTCGGCTTGCGATTGTTCTTTGTGTACGGCATGGGCGTCCAGTCGCCATTGCTGGCGAGGAGTACCACCTTGTCGCTGGGGTCGTACGTGAACAGCACGGCTTTCTTGTTCTTGCTCAGCCATACGAGTGCGTCTTGTTGCGGGTCCAGAGTCCCACTCCAAACGGCGTTGGAGGGTGTCGATGTTGTGCCTGTATTGCGCACCATCGCCACCACCATTCCCTTGTCGTTGTCCGGCGGATCGCTGGCCGGATCCGTCTGAAGCATTCGATGTTCGGGCATGATCCACAGTTCCACTCCACCGACGGTCGTCTTCTTCCTGTCGGACCATTCGGGCTTGGCACCGGGCTTGTCGTAAGCGAAGCACAGGTTGTCGCGGTACACGGAGAAGTCATCGCCG
>JAICKA010000260.1 GCA_025928185.1 Gemmatimonadaceae bacterium | reverse complement strand
CTGCGTGTCGAGCACGAGCTCCTCGCCGCTCTTCTGCACGTACTCGACTCGGCCGAAGACGGTGTTTCGCGAGTCGAGCACAGCTTCGCTTTCGACGAGCGCACCATGCGTCGTGCGCGTCTGGCCAGCGTGCGAGTTCGCGCCCCAGATGAGCGCAGTGGACCATTGCCCGTCGGTCCCGACTCGCGTCCCGTGCAGTATCGACGCCGTCGCGCGGTGCATCGACTCTTCGGGGTGGAGTCCCTCGGGTGAATGGAGGTAGCCGAAGCCCGCCGACAGGCTCCAGTGCGCCGACGGGTTCGCCGTTAGGCGTCCGGAGTACGAATCGAGTCTGATCGGATCGATGTTCCAACGCCGCTCGTCCGGCTCGCGCCCGTTGAAGACCGAGCCTTCGAGCTTCGCCCACCGCGTGAACAACCCGCCCGTCAGCACTCCAAAGCTGATGTGCGTCGCGTCCTGCCAGTGGTGAGTGATGTTCGCGGTCGGGATGTCCATCGCCGACGGCCGGTGCATGAACGCGACCGGCCCGAGTGCCGGCTCGCCCGACGGCGCCGCATAGAGCGACCACGCGATGTCAGGACTGAACGCGCGCTCGTAGATCGCGCCGAGCTCCATCAGGAAGTCGTGCGGATGCTGACGGTCGTGGAGTGGCGCACCGCCGTACGACTCGCCGGACTGCAGGAGGAGCGGGTAGCCTCGCCCGCCGACAGTCAGCGGGTCGAGGCTCAGCATCGTCCGAGCCTGGAAGATTCCGCCGGCCACCTTGTGCGTGGCCATCAGCATTGCCCAGTTGAGCGAGCCGAACTGCGTATCGCCGCGCGGGCCGCCCTGTGCATCGTACTGCCCAAAGATGAAACCGTGCATCATCACGTCCCATTCCCCCGCAGCCACGTGTCGCGACGGCAGGCGGACCGCGTCCGGAATCCAGGTGGTGCCCGATGCCATCCGGTCCATCGGAATGCCTAACGCACCCGACATCATCGGCATGGCCATCGCGGACATGGTATCGGGCTTCGGCATCTCATGCATTCCGGGCATCCCGGGCATGGGATCCTGCGCGGAAAGGAGTGGCGCCGATGCCACGAGAACGGTGAACATCGCCGCGCCGACGACGAGGCGGCGGGACTGCATCGCAGACATTGACTTATCGGGAGTTCGAGGCAGCGACGCGCGCACGATGCGCAACGCGTCGGCCGCCGAGGAGGCAGTTGCATACCCGCGCCGCACCAGAGAGTGGCGCCCTCCCCCGGCGTGGACGGGTATACGAAGCATCTTGCGCGCCGCGATCAGGCCGCCTGGCGGTCAGGCAGGCTGGGCCGCGGCCTCGTCGCAAAGAATCTCGCCACCCGCGCACTCGTGGATCAGCGTCGCTGGCCAGTCGGGTTCGTAGCCGCGCGCGGCACGCATCCGCGACACCGTTAGGCGCTTTCCGCCACCCCACGCGATCATTGCCGCCTCGCGCGAGTGCGTGATCGTCGCGATCCCAACGCTCACCCCGTGGCGCGGAACCGCGTCGAGGCTCCCGAACGCCGGAAAGGTTTTCAGGTTGTCTCGGCGTGTTTCCTCGGACAGCTCGATGATCCGCGTCTCACTGTCTCGAGCGCTGCCGGGCGGGTTGAACGCGACGTGCCCGTCGCTCGCGCCCGAGGCGAGCATGAAGAAGTCGACTCCACCGGCGTCGGCTATCCGCGCGTCGTACGCCCCTGGGTCAGCCGGATCAGGAAACCAGAACGATTCGGCGCGCAACTGCTGCTCCTTCGCCAACGATGCATTCAGCTGCTCCGCGATCTCGACGCGCGCGAAATGATGGCACGACCACGGCGCAGTCGCAGGCGCGTACGCAAGCGTGCCGCCCGCGCCGACCAGATACTCGTCCATCATCACGAAGACGACGTGGTTCAGCTCCCGCGGTCGTGCGGCAAGCTGCCGCGCCATCGCCGCGAATACCGGCTTCGGACTCCGGCCGGTCGGGCTGCCGAGCAGGAATCGCCGCCCATTCGTGCGCGCGCGGTCGATGCGATCGAGCAGACGGGCTGCCAACTCCTCGCCGATCGCTTCAGGTGACGCGAAGACCCGTGCCGGTGCGTCAGGCATCAGAGCGCGCCGCGTGCAAGCTCGG
>JAICKA010000226.1 GCA_025928185.1 Gemmatimonadaceae bacterium | reverse complement strand
TGGTGTGTCGCGTGTGCGGTGCCCGGCGGCTCCAGCCGAGCGTACGCTCGGCATGCCCGCCGAGTCAAGCGCGACTTGTCGTGCGAAGCCAGGTTCAATTCAATCTGCCGCCCGAGTCCGGAGCGACGCGAGCACGCCACCGGCCAGAACGACCAGCACGAGCACGAGGAGATACAGATTGAGAGCGGAGCCCAACGCCGCCTGCAGCGGCTCCGCCATCAACATCTTCAATCCGACGATCGCCAGAATAACGGCAAGAGACACTTTCAAATACCGGAACCTGGCCACGAGCCCAGCGAGCGCGAAGTACAGGCTGCGCAGCCCAAGGATCGCGAACACGTTGCTCGTGAACACGAGAAATGGATCTGCCGTGATGGCGAAGATCGCCGGGATGGAGTCGACGGCAAAGATGACGTCCGTCGCTTCGACGAGGACCAGGGCCAGCGCGAGCGGCGTGAGCATCAACTTGCCGCGTCCCGAGCCATTGCGGACGAAGAACCGTTCACCGTGAAAGCCGTCGGCGATCGGAAACAGCCGTCGTGCCCATCGTACGAAGGCGCCTTGCGACGGATCGCCGTGCTCCCGCGACACGAGCATCTTTGCGGCCGTGACCAGCAGCAAGCTGCCGAAGATGTACAACACCCAATGGTACCGCCCGATCAGATTGGCGCCGATCGCGATCATCACGCCGCGCATCAGGAGCGCCCCGAGGATGCCCCAGAACAGAACGCGGTGTTGATAGATCGCCGGAACCGCGAGGGCGCCGAACAACGTGGCGATGACGAACACATTGTCCACGCTCAGGGACTTTTCGACCAGGTAGCCGGTCAGGTACTTCAGCGCGGCGGACGCGCCGTCGTTGATGCGACCGTCGACGGCATCGGGAACGGCGCCGAGTCCGAGCCAGTGATCCTCGTACCCGAAGTAGACGAAGACCATGAACGCGAGACCGAACGCGATCCAGACGGCCGACCAGCCGAGCGCTTCGCGCATTGACACCACATGCGCCGCTCGGTGAAAGACGCCGAGATCGAGCGCGAGCAGTGCGAGGACGAAGAGTATGAATCCTGCCCAAATCCAGATCATGTTCGCACCAGAGATCTCCTGCGGCGCCCAAAGCGCACACGAGTTCAGTCTCGAACCTGACGCCTGACTAGCTGACGATCGACGGCCCCGGCCCGGCCACCCGGTGCCCTCGCCCCCGAATCGCCACGAGCAGATTCGGCACGATGAACAACGTGATCGGCGTCGACAGCGCCAGCCCCCCGATCACCGCCAGCGCCAACGGCCGTTGCAGATCGCTGCCGGCACCAAGCCCGAGTGCGAGGGGCAACAGCCCGAACAACGTGCACAGCGTCGTCATGAGAATCGGCCGCAGCCGAATGCGCGCCGCGCCACGCAGTGCGTCCTCGAGAGGCAGGCCTTCGTAGCGCATCAGGTGCCGCGTGAAGTCGAGCAGGATGATGCCGTTCTTCACGATGAGTCCCACGAGCAGGATCAACCCCATGAACGACGACACGTTGAGCGGCGTGCCGGTGACGAGCAGCAGTCCAATCGCTCCGACGAACGACAGCGGCGCGGCGAACAACACCACCAGCGGTTCGATGAACGACTGGAACTGAATCACCATCACCGCGATCACGCTGGCCGACGCGAGGGCGAGCACGAGCAGCAATGCGTGAAACGCGGCCTGCTGGCTGGCGTACTGTCCGCCGATCTCGATGCGAATGCCGGCCGGCGGCGGGTTCGCGGCGAGCACCTTCTTTACGTCCGCCATCACGGCGCCGAGCGAACGATCGGCGATGTCCGACGTCATCGCGATCATCTGCTGCTGGTTCTGCCGCAGCAGCTCGGCCCGCGCGTCCACGGGCTGGAACGTCGCCAGCGTGGCGAGTGGCACGGTCGTGTGGGTCTGGGGCGAAAAGATCGGCAGCGCGCCGAGCTGCTGCGGGTCGAAGCGCACCGAATCCGGCGCGCGGACGCGGACGCCGATCGATCGATCTGCCAGCCGCACCTCGCCGGCAGGCTCGCCCAACAGTGCGCCGCTCACCGACGCGGCGACGTCGTTCGGCGTGAGGCCGACCCGATTCGCCTCCGCCTGATTGATCGTCATCTCGAGCTCGGCGCTCGGCTCGCTCACCCCGTTGAAGAAATCCTCGATGCCCGGAATGGCCGAGATCTTCGGGTCGAGCCGATGCGCGTATGCTTCGAGCGCATTGAGGTCCGAGCCGAACAGCCGGATCTCGACCGGATTCGCCGCGCCGGCAAGATCGTTGATGACGTCGGAGAGAATCTGCACGAACTCCACGCGCAGCCGCGGAACAGCCGATTGCACCTTGCCTCTCACCTCATCGATCACCTCGAACACGGAACGATCTCGCTCGCTCTCCGGCTTGAGCCGCACGGCGATGTCGCCGGTGTTCTGTTCAGTGGCGAACAGTCCGAGCTCCGCGCCGGTGCGGCGCGACGTGCCGGTGATCTCGGGCGTCGACGCGAGAATGCGCTCGACGATATGGACCATCCGGTCCGTTTCAGCGAGCGCGGTGCCGCCCGGGCTCACGTAATCGAGCACGAACGCGCCCTCGTCGATCTCCGGTAGAAACCCGGTCTCGGCGCTGCGCTGCACGAGCCAACCGGCGAGAATCAGCGCAACGCACACGCCGATGATCCAGCGCGCGTGGCGCATCGAGGACGCGAGGGCGGCTTCGTACTTGTCGGACAGCGAGTCGATGCCACGGCCGATCGCCGCGAGCACGCCGCGCTGCTTGTGCGGATCCGTGGCGGTGTCGTCCGAGATGTCTTCGATCGCTTCGGCCGTGAGAAAGCGCTCGCTCAATATCGGGATGATCGTCAGCGCGATGAGCAGCGACACGAGCACGGCGATCGTCAGCGTGATCGACAGCGCGTGAAAGAACTGGCCTTCCACGCCGGTGAGCAGCCCGAGCGGCAGAAATACGACCACGGTCGTGATCGTCGACGTCGTC
>JAICKA010000050.1 GCA_025928185.1 Gemmatimonadaceae bacterium | reverse complement strand
GTGATCCGCTGGTCGAGCGCGCTGTGCATGCCGCCCATGAGACTCGCCACCACCTCGTCGAGGGCCGCGCCGAGCTTGCTGCTCGCGCCCTTGGTGGCGCCGGCCGTAGCGGCCGCCGCTTTCACGTCAGCGCCAGAGCCAGCGAGCAACACGCCCGCGCCCACTGCCAGCGCGAGCGCCGGCCATGGATGATCGCGGACGAGTTGCACCACGTTGAGCTTCTGCTCCAGCTCGTCGAGCGTCGTCGACATGCGTTCTCTCGTCAACTCGATGTCGCGCCGGACGTCAGCCGTTGTTTCACCCATTCCTTGTCCTCCTTCAGCGTTGTGACCGTTTCGTCCGGTGCCAGTTCGGACGGCGACAACAACGCCATCCCCCGTTTCGCAGCCCAGGCGGCGAGCCCGCCGGTGACCACCAGAACGATGAGCGCAGCGACCCAGTAGAGATCCGCCGGCAGCCACTGATCGCCGAGGATCATCACGATCCCGCAGAGCAGTGATAGTCCGCCGAGCAGAGCGAGCACCGCGCCGGTTGCCACGAACGCGGTGCCTTTGCCAAGACCAGCCGCCGCTTCGCCGATCTCAGTGCGGGCCAGTCGAACTTCCTTGCGAACGAGCGTGACGCTGCCGTCGGCGAGATCGCGGAGCAGCGCGCCGATCCCGCGACGGCCGTCCCCTCCGTCGAATCCCATGAGAATCTCCTACTTGCGGAGGGCTTTGCCGAGCAGATACCCGACGCCAACCGCCATGAGAAGCGTCCGTCCGGGATGCTCCTTTACCTGTGTCTCGAGTCCCGTGCGCAAACCGTCGAGGTCTGCATCGCGCAGCCAGTGCGCCGTTGCATCCATGCCGCCGGCGACGCGATTCGTCACCTTGCTCATGCGGCCGTCGCCCATCGACACATCGGTGCCGCCCGCGCCGGCGAGCTGACCGTCGCTGCTGCGCTGGCGAAGCTTTTCAGCGCCCGCTTCGAGTGCGCCAGCCAGCGAATCCTTTGCGTTGCCCGCGCGCTCACGCACGGTTGATCCAACGTCCGCCAGCTTCTCCTGCGCCGATCCGGCCATGTCGCGGGCGCGATCCGTCACGCTTTCTCCCTGATCCGACATGGAGCCCGAATACCCCGCGCTCTGTGAGCCCGTGCTCCCGCCGCTGACCTGCTCTTGCGTCGAATCCCCCGATCCGAAGTCGTTCCGTTCCATATGCGCATCCTCCATAGGTGGCTGCGTGCGTCTGTGCAGAGGATGTGCCGAGCGGTTCAGCAGGTGTCAGTCACGCGGTCCAACGTTCGCGGCGCGCGAGTGTCGCACGGTAAGAACCGAGCCCGGCCAGAAAGAGCGCGATCGCGATCGACATGCTGATCACGTTCACCGTGGCGAGCGCGTGGCCCACCGCGGTCCGTCCACTGAACACATGCTCGGCGCACCAGGCCACCGCGGTCGGCCCGACGGTCCTCGACACGAGGCTGAGAACGAAGAAGTAGAGCGCCGCGCCCTGCGCACGGAGCGGCGCCGGCACGATCTCCGCCACGGCTGCCGACGCCGCGCCCCATGGGAACGCGGCGAAGAAATTCACCACCCCCAGCCAGACCAGTGCGAGACCCGCAGTGGGCATCAGCGCGAGCGCGGTGGTCGACACCAGCATGCCGACCGCGCCGATGATCCCGACGCGCAACGGACCATCGACCTGGCCGCGCGCCACGAACCAATCGGCCGCCCACCCGCCGGCGAGTACGCCGACGACGCCGATCGACATGGTCATCAGGCCCATTGCCTTGCCGGTGGCCGACTCGGTCATGCCATACGTCCGCAGAAAAAACGTCGGCAGCCAGGCGACGAGCGCGAAGTTGACGAGCCCCGACATGGCGAATCCGAAGCTGTGCGTGGCGAAGGTGCGCCGGTTGTCACGCACGTACCGCAACAGCACCCGGAGGGGCAAGGGCGGCGCATCCACCCGCGTGCCGCGACGCACGGGCTCGCGGACGGTGAGGAACAGCAGCGCGATCAGAAATCCGGGCAGGCCCACCGCGAGAAACACCGATTGCCACGGACGGATGTCCCCGAGCAGCGGCACGGTGCGCGTCCCCGGAACGTCCAGCAGGCCGACCACCACGCCGCTCAGGAAATACGCGACCCCGGAGCCGAGAAAGATTCCTAATGAGTAGACTCCCATGGCCCGGCCGAGCCGCTCACGCGGAAAGTAGTCGGCGAGGAGCGAGATGCCGGGTGCGTTGAGCGTGGCTTCGCCAACGCCGACGCCCATGCGCAGCGCGAACAGCCGGCCGAACGTGCGCGCGGAGGCGCAGAGCGTGGTGAACACGCTCCAGAGACCCACGCCCGTCGCCATGATGTTGCGCCGGTTGGAACGGTCGGCGAGCCGCGCGATCGGCAGGCCAAGCACGGCGAAGAACAGCGCGAACGCGAGGCCGAGCAGATAGCTCATCTGCACGTCGGTGATGCCGAAGTCACGTTCGATCGGCCGCACGAGCAGGCTGAGAACCTGCTGGTCGACGTTGCCGCTGATGCTGGCGAGGGTGAGGACGCCGACCACGTACCAGGCGTAGCCGGTGCTCGGCTCACGCTGCGGCGGGGCGTCCACGGCGGGGGCCCGGCCGCCGTCTACCGAGTGGCCGTGCCGCTCTGTCCCGTAATCGCGAAGCTGCCGCGAATTGCCGTGAGCTCGGACTTCTGCTCGGGGTTCTTCGCCATGATGTCGGCGAGGAGGTCTGCCATCGCGACGTCGCCGACGACGATCGGCTCTGCCGAGAAGCGATTGCCGGGTCCGAGGTGGCGCGTGGGGTCGAGCAGCACTTCGTGCTTGAGAATCACGTCGCGCGCGCCCTTCTGCACTCGCACGGCCGCGAATTTCTTTCCCGCCTTTTCCATGTAGCCGACGCGAACACCGTCTACGTCAGCCGGCGGCGGAGTAACGGGGTGCTTTTGTCCGTCCGTGCCCTCGAACGACCACTCGCCAGGCTTCAGCTTGGAAGAATTCCGCTCGAAGCCGCCGTGATAAATGAGACAGTGACGCATCGAAACCTCGAAGGACGGGGAAACGCATTCGCCGCAAGAAGTGCGGGAACCTATCCCGGCCAGCGTCGATTCGCCACCGGCGCGAACGACGAACAGGAGTCAGGCGCCGCGCATGATTTTCCCACCCACCCCTCATGGCGCGAACACCTGAGCTCCTGTCGTCTTCTCTTCCCCGCCACCGAGTGACGTTTGGGGGGCGCTCGATGACGTGATTTCAAGCTATGCGCGCGCCGCTCCGTGGTGAGTAAAGATTCCACTAAGAGTCACGTGCTCGGCTCCAGTGCGTCTGCGCGCAGCTCCGACGCGGGCAGCGATAGCGCGAACACGCTGCCGCCGCCCTCGCGTGGCAGGTAGTCGAGCGTGCCCCCCTGGATCTCCGCCAACGTGCGGGCGATCGAGAGCCCCAGGCCGGCCCGGCCCGTGTCGGGCGCGGAACCGGGCGCTCGATAAAACGGTTCGAAGATGTGGGGCGCGCTCTGCGCGTCGATGCCGGGGCCGCGATCGGCGACGGTGAACACCAGGCGCGAACCGTCGCGCCGCGCCTCGAGCTCGATCGGCTCGTTCGGCGGAGAATGTCGCGCGGCATTCTCGAGCAGATTGCACAACACCCGCAGCGATTGAGAGAAGTCGAAATGTCCCACCAGCGCCGGACTGTCCAGATCGATGATCGTGCGCAGAGGACGATCGCTGAACAGCCCCTGCGTTTGGCGTACCGCGGCGCCGATCAGATCTTCCGCCGTGTTGAGCTCCGGCAGCGCGGCAAAGGCACCGCCCTTGAGCCGCGACAGATCGAGCAGATCGCTCACCAGCCGCGTCAGCCGGTCCGCCTGCTCGTCGATCGCCGCCGCGGCGCTGTTGCCTTGCAATGCCTGGCTCTGGGCCAGCGCCTTGATCGTGGTGAGGGGCGTGCGCAGGTCGTGCGACACCGACGCAAGCACGATGTCCTTGAGCCGGTCGGCTTCGCGCAGCGCTTCGGCGTGCTCGGCCTGCGCCACGAGCCGCACCCGATCGACGGCGAGCGCCGCGTAGTACACGATGGCGTCCAGAAAGCGGCGCTGCGACACGTCGAGCTGCATCGGCGTTTCATCCGCCATGCGCAACACGCCGACGATACGATCCTGCACGGTGAGCGGAATGAGAATCTTCTTGATCGCCTCGCCCGTCGCCGGTGGAAGCATCAGCGGCATCCGCGCCGGCGCAAAGGTGACGCGATCGCCATCCCGGACCCAGCCGAGCGCGCCGCGCTCCACCACGGCGCGCAGAAGCGGCTCGTCGATCGCCTCGACAGGAGAATCGCTGTCGCGCGTCGGCCGCCGAAAGCCGCGTTCCGGATCCCAGGCGATGATCGCGCATTCGTGCACGCCGAGCGTCGATCGGATGACGTCGGCGATGCGCGCCAACGCGTCTTCGGCGCGTCCGGCGCTCAGTGTTTCCGACCCGAGTCGCGCGAGCGAGGAGACTTCCGTCGCCCGGCGCCGCGCCTCTTCGGCTTCCATCTGCGCGCGCGCCAGCAGTTGCGTCGACACGACGGCGGTGAGGAGAAAGGCGATCAGCGCGACCCAGTCGAGGGGTTTACCGATGCCGATCTGCCCGTACGGCGGCTGGAAGTAATAGTCGATCAGCACGAAGCCGGCGCACGCGATGCTCACGCCGAGCGCGCGACCTCCGCTGGCGCTCGCGCCGAGCACGAGCAGCAGATACACGAGCACTACGTGCACCTGGTCGAAGGTGCCGTGCCCGTGCGCCATCACCGCCGTCGCTGCGGCGGTGAGCAGAATCCAGACGGTCCAGGTGACGATCGTGGATCGTCGCGACATCACTCAGCGCGGCAGCTCGACGCGGTAGCCCACACCGGGTTCGGTGATGACGATCTCGGGGGCGGCGGGATCGGTCTCGATCTTACGCCGGAGATTGGTAATGTGCACGCGGAGATACTGCTGCGGGCTGCCGAATTCGCGTCCCCACACCGCGTCGAAGATCTGCTGATGCGTAAGCGTGCGGCCGGCGGCGCTGAGCAACGTCGCGAGAATTTGCCATTCGATCGGCGTCAGATGGAGCTGGGTACCGTTACGCGACACGCGTCGCGAGACAGTGTCGACCGAGAGATTGCCGATCATCACCGGCATCGTGCTCGCCGCTGCGGCGCGCAGGGTGCGAATTCGGCGCAACTGTGCGCGCACGCGCGCCGCCAGCTCGAGCACGCTGAACGGCTTGGTGACGTAGTCGTCGGCGCCGGCGTTCAGCAGATCGACCTTCTCGTGCTCGGAATGTCGGGCCGACAGCACGATGATCGGTACGGCGGACGAGCGCCGAATCGTGCGGCACACATCCACACCGGCCATGTCCGGCAACCCGAGATCCAGAATGACGAGATCGGGCCGACCGCTCACCGCCGCGTCGACGCCGGATGAGCCGTCGGCCGCCTCGTCCACTTTTGCGCTCACGTCGGACAAGGCGTCGCGAACGGCGCGGCGGATCTGTGGCTCGTCGTCGATGACGAGGACGAGTTCGGCGTCGGGCATGGGAGCACGAGGTGAAGGAGTCGAGCGCGTTGGAGCGCGCCTTCCGAAAACCTGTCTGATCACCGCCGCACCCGCCTAGGAGATAGAGGTTTCTTAATGCCGCCGGCCAGCAGGTTGCGGTACCCCATCGTTGGCGCCGCGGTTCGCCCGCGGCACGAAATCTGTCCACAGGAGCGATCATGCGACTACACCCAATTATCATCCTGATTCTCGCCGGGAGCGCGCTCGTGGCCTGCGACCAGGCGACGGTGCCGACGATTGCCGGCCTCGGCGGCGGGACCGGACCCATCGGTGGCGGCGGTGGCACCGGCGGCTCGAACGGCAGCACGACCTCCATCACCGTGCTGCCGAACCAGACGCAACTCATCGTCGGCGGCAGCGTGCAACTGACGACGAACGCACCGTTGGCGCTGCAGTCGCAGATCCAATGGACGTCGCTCCAGCCCACAGTGGTGGCGGTGTCGCCGAGCGGCCTGGCCACCGCGGTTGCGCCGGGCACCGCGGTCGTGGTGGCGCGATTCGCGTTCGACACGACGCAAACCGGATCGGCGACGATTACCGTGGTAGGAACGCCGGTGACCACCACGCCGACAACCGGGAACACTGGTGGAACGACGGGTACTGGGGGGGCACCATGATCAGATCGAGAGCAAAGTCGCGGGCGCGCCGTCCCGCGCCAAAGGCAAAGCGCGCTCACTCGCCAAGCACGTCGGCGGCGATCGAGCACTTCAAGCGCGAAAAGGCCCGGCGTGCCGCTCAGGCGTCGCCGCAAAGCGAACAATTGGAGGCGGCCCGCCGGGAATACGAGGCGCTGATGATCGAGAATGCCGCGCGTGGCAAGGGCGGACGTCCGCGGAAGAAGGCAAAGGCAGTATCGCCAAACGTTACCGACGAAGACCCGGGCGACGAGGAGGTCGGCGACGAGGACGTGGAGGACGGGGCGCCCGAGGAATGAGCGACGGCTCCGGCGCGACGCGGCCCCCGCGCGAGCGCCGCGCGAGCCGAAGCCGTCGAACGATCGAGCTGCTGCTCGACACGTTCATCCGCCCTGGCCATTGGGCGGCGAAGCTCGCGTATCCGCTCGGCCTGCAAGGGCGCGTCCGCTCATCCATCACCGAAATACGGCTCGCCGGTAGGCCAAAGGGAGCGGCGCCGCTGCGCCTGGCGTTCGCATCCGATTTTCACGCCGGTGGTACGACGGACTCGCGGCTGCTCACGGACGCGTGCGAGCTGCTTGCCTCTTTCAAGCCGGACGTCCTGCTCCTCGGTGGTGATTTCGTTTCGGTGCGAGCGTCGTACATCGACCAGCTCGCGCCGGAGATCGGCGCCATTCCCGCACCGCTCGGCAAATACGCCGTGCTCGGGAACCACGATCTCCGCGCGGATTACGGTCGAATCGTGCGCCGGCTCGAGCAGGTTGGAGTCGAGATGCTCACGAACCGGCACGTCTCGCTGCCACCGCCGTTCGACGACATCACCGTGTGCGGACTCGACGATCCAACGCAGGGTTGGCCGGACGCGGGCGCCGCGCTCGACGGCGTCAGCGGCACGCGCATCGTTCTGATGCACTCGCCGGAAGGCTTGCGTGTGCTGGCCGGCAGGCGGTTCGATCTGGCGCTATGCGGTCACACCCACGGTGGCCAAATCGCCGCGCCGTGGGGCCAGGCGATTCTCCTGCCGAGCGGACCGCTCAACCGCCAGTACTCGCGCGGCTGGTTCGAGCTGGATGGCGGCGTGTCGCGCACGATACTCGTGAGCCGCGGCGTGGGGTGCAGCACGGTGCCGGTGCGGCTCTTCGCTGCGCCGGAAGTCCATTTGTGCTTAATTGTGTGAGTGCGACTCGACCGGAAACTGCTGCTCATCGCGCCGGCAATCATTCTCGTATTGTTGTTCCTCGGCATCGCGTACACCGCGACGCAACTGCACGTGCTTGCCAGCGTCAGTAACGACTGGGCGGCGCGGAGCCAGTTCATCACCGCGGTTGCGCACGGCACCAAACCGCTCACGGAGCGGCAGGCCGTGGAGATGCTGCAGTACAGCGTGGCGGCCGAAAAGCAGCGCACCGATGCACTCATCGCCACGTGGCAACTGCTCGTCGTGCTGGCGGCGGTGGGGCTCGTCTGCTGCGGCTCGCTCGCCGTAGGCATCCGCGGCGTACCGCGCGAACATTGGCCGCGTTTCACACGCGGCCGGAGCGCGGGAACGTGAGCCGCACGCTGCGGCGAGACGTTCGACACCTCGTGCTCGCAATGGTCGCGGCAGGCACGGCCGCGTGCAGCAGCACCCTCGGCCCGGGTGCGCCTCGAGAGCCGCTGCCGATCACACGCTTCGCTCCGACCAATTCCGATTTCTCGAGCTTCAGCGGCATCCGCACTCCGAGGCACGCGGTCGTGCGCGATTCGACCACGTGGCGCACGACGTGGCAGCAGATCAATCAGCCGTTCTTTCCGCAGCCGCCGCTTCCGACGGTCGACTTCAACCGCGAAATGGTGCTGCTCGCCGCGATGGGCACGGAGCCGAGTGGCGGCTACGAGCTGTTGATCGAGAGCGCCACGCGTGACACGACCGGTATCGACGTGCAGTTGCGGCGGGTCTCTCCCGGTGCGGGCTGCCCCGTTTCGGCCGTGCTGACGCAGCCACTCGATCTGGTTCGGGTTCCGTTCAGCGATCAGCCGGTGCGCTTCAGCGAACGCGCCGAGACGACATCGTGCAACGCCCGGTGAACAGCCTCGGGTTGGCTACGTGAGCATTCTCTGATGACGACGCGCCTCTACTACACCGACGCATATCGGACGACGTTCACCGCACGCGTCGTGGATCGAAGCCCGGACGGCCATCGCGTCTACCTCGATCAGACGGCGTTCTATCCGACCTCCGGCGGCCAGCCGCACGACGTCGGTTCGCTCGGCGGAATTCCGATCGTGGACGTCATCGACGAAGACGAGCGCATCGCCCACGTGCTCGCGGCGGCGCTGCCCGAAACGCCGGCCGACGCGCTCGACGGCACGGTTGACTGGGACCGCCGCTTCGATCACATGCAGCAGCATACCGGTCAGCACCTGCTCTCAGCGCTGTTCGAGGACCTGTTCGGCGCCCGCACGGTGAGCGTGCACTTCGGGCCGGACACGTCGACGCTGGATCTGGATGCCGAATCGCTGTCGGCCGAGCAGCTCGCTCAGGCGGAAGCACGTGCGAACGCCGCCGTCGCCGAAGCGCGGCCGGTGAGCGTGAGCTTCGAGGATGCGGCAACCGCCGCCGGCCTGCGCAAGCCGTCGGACCGCGGCGGTACGCTCCGCATCGTCACGATCGAAACGCTGGACCGCAGCGCGTGCGGCGGCACGCACGTGCGCTCGACGTCGGAGATCGGCGCGATTCTGCTGCGCGGCACGGAGCGCGTACGCAAGTCGACGCGTGTGGCGTTCGTCTGCGGTCAGCGCGCGCTGCGCCGGGCGCGGCGTGATTTCGAGGCATTGACTCAGATCGCCGCGGCATTGTCTTCGTCGATCGACGATGCACCGACCGCCATTGCCGCGCACATGGAGCGATTCAAGGACGCGGAAAGCGCGCGCAAGCGAATGGATCGCGAGCTCACGACATTCCGCGCCCGCGAGCGCTATGACGCCGCCGAGCCGGGCGCGAACGGCGTACGCACCATCGTCGTGCGCGACGCCGGCTCGATGGACGAGCTGCGCACGCTGGCACAGGCCGCCATCGCACTGCCGCGCGCGATCGTGATCGGCGTCCTGGCCGGGCCACCGTCCGTGCTCGTCGCGGCATCCGAGGATTCCGGGGTCGACGCGGGCAAGGCAATCAAGGAGCGACTCGCGCGCGCCGGCGGCCGCGGCGGCGGCTCACCGCGCATCGCGCAGGGAAGCGTGCCCGATGTCGCCACCGCGGAATCGCTGGTGAACGACCTGCTCAGCGCGCGGATCTGAGCATCGTGTCATCCCACACCGCGTCGACGGCGCGGATCATTCGTTGGGCGGTGAGCGTGTCGAGCGTGGGTTCGGGATGCTCGACGCTCTCGCCGCGCACCTGATACAATCGCCAGCGTTCCGCCGAGCCGCGCACGTACATCGCCACGCAGGGTGTGCCGAACGCGGATGCCGCGTGCGCGATGCTCGTGTCGGGAGTGAAGACGAAATCGGCGGCCGCGACGAGCGCGAACGCGTCGCGAATCGATGGCGTTTCGACGAAGACGCCCCCGCCGCCGCGCGCCACCTGCTCGCCGCGCGCACGCTCGGCGGGTGCGGCGATCACCCGGAAGGAAACGTTCGCGTCGCGCCGCCGAATGTGGTCCATGACCGCGACGTACCGGTCTACCGCCCACCGGCGGGCAACGGTTCCGGCGGACACGTTGATCAGCACGCGACGCGCGGGATCGCTCGTGCGCCAGACGGATTCGGCGCGCTCGCGCTCCTCCACCGTGAGATCGAGCACCGGCCGCTTGTCCATCGTCGCCGGATCGACGCCGAAGGCGGCCGCGAGCGCACCGATGAGGTCGACCATGTGCGCCTCCGCGCGCGCATCGGGCGGCACGGTCACGTCGAATGCAGCGTCGTTGCCGCGGCCGCCGATCCCGACGCGATGGCGGGCGCCGCTGGCGAGAATGAGCAGAAGCGTGGTGAGCGACGGCGCCGTCACCATGCAGTCGATCACCGCATCGTAGCGAGCGCGCCGGAGGGTGCGAATCGTGGCGAGGTAGCTCTTGAGCGTTCTCTTATCGAACACCACGACCTGGCCCACGAAGTCCGCCGAGAGAAGGATGGACGCGTTGGCCGGCGAGGCGAGCACGTCGAGGGTGATCGTCGGATGCGATCGCGCGATGGACCGCATGACGCCGGTGGACAGGATCATGTCGCCGGCACGGTCGTGGCGGAGGAAGAGGATGCGGTGCGCCCTGGCGTCCCAGGCCGGCCGGGCTCCGCCCCGCCGGCGCATCAGCCGGACGAGGGTGCGAATCCAGACGGTTCGCCACCACCGCTCGAGTCGTTTGAGCCGCATTGTAAGCAATGTATCAGCACGCCATCGGAACCGTGGCGCCGGGGCTCGCCGTCATTCATGATTACTCATGGCCGACGGCGGTTCCGCTCCGCCCGGTTCTCTCCCCCAATGCACACGAGGTGTCAGCCGTGACAGCCATCACGCGATCCGGAGCTCGAGCGCTGGCGATCGTGGGCGCCGCGGCGGTGGCGGCCGCGCCCGCACAGACGCAGCAGCCGGGAACGGCCCGAACGTCGATCAGCGTGCCGTTCGACAAATACACGCTGCCCAACGGGCTCACCGTCGTGCTCGCGCAGGATCACTCCACGCCGACGGTCGCCGTCGAGGTGCTGTATCACGTCGGCTCCAAGAACGAGGAGGTGGGGCGCACCGGCTTCGCCCACCTGTTCGAGCACGTGATGTTCACCGGCTCGGGCCACGTGCCGTACGGGCTGCAGGACAAGTACACCGAAGGCGTGGGCGGCGGCAACAACGGCAACACGACCAACGATTTCACGCAGTACTACGAAACCATTCCGTCGAATTATCTGCAGGACGCGCTCTGGCTCGAGTCGGACCGCATGGGGTGGCTGCTCGATGCGCTGGACACGACGAAGTACAACGCGCAGCGGGAAATCGTGAAGAACGAAAAGCGGCAGAGCTACGACAACCAGCCGTACGGCCGGGTGACCGAGATCTTCGCCAACGCGGTGTATCCCAAGGGTCATCCGTACTCGTGGCCGGTGATCGGCAGCATGGCGGATCTGTCCGCCGCGTCCGTCGACGACGTGAAGGCATTCTTCCGGCTCTACTACGCACCGAACAATGCAGTGCTGGCGATCGTCGGCGATTTCGATCCGGCGCAAACGAAGGCCTGGATCGCCAGGTACTTCACCGGAATTCCGCGCGGCCAGACCGTCACCCGGCCCAACGCCGCACCGGTTACGCTCGCGGCGGAGAAGCGGCTGATGTACGAGGATCGCGTGCAGGTGCCACGACTGTTCATCGAGTGGCCGACGGTCGGGAGCAGCTCACCGGACCAGTACGCACTCGACATTCTGGCCGACATTCTCTCCGGGTCGCGTACCGCGCGGCTGACGAAGGCGCTGGTGTACGACCAGCAGATCGCAACGAATGTGTTCAGCGGACAGGACACGCACGAGAACGTCGGCGAGTTCGAGATCGCCATCACACCTCGGCCGGGACATTCCCTCGGCGAGCTGGAAGCGGCCACTGATTCGGTGCTCGCGCGCATCCGGAGCGACGGCCCGACGGCGGAGGAGCTCCAGCGCTCGAAGGCCGGGCTCCAACTCTCGTTCCTCGAAGGACTCGAGAGCAATCTCGGAAAAGCCATACGCCTCGCCGTCGGCCAGGCGTATCGGAACGATCCGTCATCCGAGTTCGGCGGCGCGTACGCGCAATACGAACGAACCACCGCGGCGGACATCCAGCGCGTTGCACAGCGGTATCTCACTGCGGGCCGTGTCGTATTGAGCGTGGTTCCAATGGGCAAGACGGACATGGCGTCCAAGCCGGAATCGAGCACGCTCGTGCCGCCCGCGAGCGCCGCTACACCTCCAGCCGGAGGAGACGACGAATGATTCGCACGCATCTATGGCGCGCCGCCATCGCGTGTGCGGTGAGCGCCTCGATCGCACCGCTCGCCGCGCAACAGCCCACGGGCGCGCTGGACCGCACCGTCGCACCGCCCGCCGGTCCGGCGCCGGCGATCCATTTTCCCGAGTGGACGGAGACGACGCTGACGAACGGCGCCACGCTCGTCGTTTCCCAGCGGCATGCGTTGCCGCTCGTCGCCGTGACGATCGAGTTCATCGGCGGCGCTGACCAGTACGAGCCGGCGAACGAGCGTGGGCTCGCGAACTTCGTGGCGAGCATGCTGAGCGAAGGCACGACTACGCGCACGGGCGATCAGCTCTCGAATGCCATTCAGCTGCTCGGCGGCCAGATAAGCACGACCATCGGTGGCGAGTCGGGCGCCATCCGCTTCACCGTGATGAAGGACAAGCTGCAGCCCATGCTCGATCTGGTAAACGACATGATGCTGCATCCAACTTTTCCCGAGGCTGCGCTCGAGCGGCTGCGCGGTCGCTCGATCGTTGGGCTCGCGCAGCTACGCGACCGCACGTCGGGAATCGCCAGCATCGTGTTTCCAAAGCTGCTCTACACCACGAACCACCCGTACGGCCGCACGCCGAGTGAAGCGTCGTACAAGGCGATCACGCGCGCAGATCTCGAGGCGTTTCATCGCGCGTACTACACGCCGGGACACGCGGAGATCACCGTGGTCGGCGACGTGAACCCCGCCGACGTGAAGCGCATGCTCGACCGCGCCTTTGCCGATTGGCCGGCCGGCGGATCGGTGCCGAGCTTTTCGTATCCGCCGGTGCCCGCACCGGGGCCCACGACGATCTACCTCGTCGACAAACCGGGCGCAGCGCAATCGACGTTCGCGATCGGCGAGGTGGGTCCGCCGCGGAATACGCCGGACTACTACGCGCTGCGGGTGCTCAACAGCTTCTTTGGCGAGCTGTTCCAGTCGCGGCTCAACGCGGACATCCGCGAGCAACGGGGCTACAGCTACGGCGTATTCTCGAGGTTCGCGTATGGCCGCGGCCCCGGGCCGTTCGAGGCCGGCGGCGACATCGTCACCGCCAAGACGGACAGCGCGTTGATCGAGTTCATGGCGCAGCTCCGCGGAATCCGCGGCGGCCGACCAATCACGGACGCCGAGATGACGGCGGCCAGAAACGCGCTGATTCAGAGTCTGCCGGCGCAGTTCGCGTCCGACGCCGCGGTGAACGCGGCGATCACGAGCATCTACGCCAACGGCCTGGCCAGAGACTACTATCAGAATTTCGTGAAGCAGGTGAACGCCGTCACGAAGGACGACGTGCTTCGCGCGGCGCGGAAGTACATCGACCCGGAGCACCTGGTGATCCTGATCGTCGGCGACCGCGCGAAGATCGAAGCGCCGCTGGCAGCTACGGGCATCGCGCCGATCGTTCGATTGAACGTGGAGGGAGAAACGATCGATAGAGAGGAGAGAGGAGCGGGGAGAGAGGATAGCAACTACTCAGACGTCAGACGTGAGTGGCGAGATCTCAGACGCCACCATTGGAATTCTGGCATCTGACGACTCGAGCCTGACATCTCGGTTGTTCTCTATCCTCTATCCTCTATCCTCTATCCTCTATCCTCTCTCCTCTATCCTCTCTCCTCTATCCTCTCTCGATCACGGCGTCTTCGCTGCCCCGCCGCCGCTTCCGCCACCGCCCGTTCCACCCGCGGCGCCACCGCCACCACCACCGCCGCCCGCGGGCGCGCCGGGCGTGTTCACGTCGATGTGCGTCGTGCTGGTGCGATGCATGCCGCCGCCGAAGATGAACCAGGCGACGATGGCCAGGAGAATCAGAACGACGAGGGCCCACACCCAGCCGGCGCCGCCGCCCGATCCAGTCTCGGGCGTCTGTTGAATTTGTACGTCCGCCATGGCTCCTCCATGAGATGAAGTCGCGGCATTCGCCGCGCGCGAAACGCCGGAGCCGAGATGATCGGACGCCGGTCTGGCGGCCTCTCCATTGCGCGTGCCGTGCCAGCGTCCCCAGCCGAGCCGGGCTTGCCGTGGGTCTACAGCAGCCGCTTGTACCGCTTCCGGCGGCGGCTCTTCGGCGTTGCCCGACGCTCGCCACGACGTCCGACGAGGGCACCGATCGCCAACTCCGCTGCGCGCGCGCCCACTGTCCACCGAATGCGCCCGCGCTTTCGAAGCCGGATCTCCGCCAGCCGTCGCTGCACCTCGGCCAGCTCCTCTTCGTCGTCAGCCATCACTTGCCTCCCCGGATCGCCCGCGGGCGAGCATATTGACGAAGACGGTCCTCGTCGCCTCTCTCCCGCGATTCGCGTTCATGCCTCCGATCTCCGCTGATCTCACGCCCGCCGACCTCACCGCCACGCTCCCGTCACTCGACGAGCTGTGGATGCCGTTTACCGCGAACCGCGCATTCAAGCGCGCGCCGCGGATTCTCGTCGCCGCCAAGGACATGTACTACACCACGAGCGACGGGCGGCAGATCCTCGATGGTACCGCCGGTTTGTGGTGTGTCAACGCCGGCCACTGCCGCGACTCGATTACCGCGGCGATTCGCGAGCAGGCCGGTCTTCTCGACTATGCGCCGCCGTTTCAACTCGGACACCCGCTGGCGTTCGAGCTCGCGAGTCAACTGGCGAAGCTGCTGCCGAAGGGTGTCGACCGGATCTTCTTCGGCAACTCCGGCTCGGAGGCGGTCGACACCGCGCTCAAGATCGCACTCGCCTACTGGCAGGCGAAGGGCGAGCCGCGCCGCGTACGTTTCGTCGGTCGCGCGCGCGGCTATCACGGCGTCGGCTTCGGCGGGATTGCCGTGGGAGGAATCGAGGCGAACCGGAAGCAGTTCGCCGGACAGCTGCTGCCCGCCGTCGATCACCTGCCGCACACGCACGATCTCGCGGCGAACGCGTTCACGCGCGGTCAACCGAAAACCGGCGCACACTTCGCCGACGCGCTCGAAACGCTCACGAAGACGCATGATCCCTCGACGATCGCCGCCGTGATCGTCGAACCGGTCGCCGGCTCGACGGGCGTGCTCATTCCACCGGTCGGCTACCTCGAGCGCATCCGCGAGATCTGCGATCGCCACGGCATCCTCCTCATCTTCGACGAGGTCATCACCGGCTTCGGCCGACTGGGGGCGCCGTTCGCCGCGCAGAAGTTCGGCGTCGTGCCGGACATGCTCACGGTGGCGAAGGGCATTACCAACGCGACCGTGCCGATGGGCGCCGTGTGCGCCCGGCGCGAGGTCTACGACGCGATCGTCGACGCGGCCGCGAACGGCATCGAGCTGTTTCACGGCTACACGTACTCGGGGCATCCGCTGGCCGCGGCCGCGGGCCTCGCGACGCTGGAGCTGTACCGGCGCGAGGATCTGTTCGCGCGCGCCGCGTCGCTCGAGTCGTACTGGGCGGACGCCGTTCACGCGTTGCGCGGATTGCCGCACGTGATCGACCTGCGCAACATCGGTCTGGTCGGCGCGATCGAGCTCGAACCGCGGCCCGGCGCTCCGGGGGCGCGGGCCTATGAGACTTTCCTCAAGTGCTTCGAGGCGGGCCTGATGATCCGCTCGACCGGCGATACCCTGGCACTGTCGCCGCCGCTCATCGTCGAGCGGGCGCAGATCGATCGAATGTTCGAAACAGTCTCCGCCGTTCTCAAGCAGGTGGCCTGAGTGAATCTCCTGCGGCGCGTTTCCCGGTCGGCAGCCGCTGCGTGCACGCTTGCGTTCGCGGCCTGCACGCTCCACGACGTCCCGCATCGCGACTCGGCCAGCGCCGTGTCGCAGCAGGCATCGGCCTCGGGCGCGTGGGTTCCGGCTGCCTGGCAACCGCCCGTCGTCGACAGCACGCCGAACGATCCGTACGCTGCCGCGGTGTACCGCGGTCTGGCCATCATGACCCACACGCGCGACAGTCTGCCGGCCTACGTCGGCGGCAACCTGAGTTGCACGAGCTGCCACCTCGACGAAGGGCGTCGCGAGAACGCGGCGCGGCTGGCCGGCGTGATGGCGCGCTATCCGCGGTACATGAGTCGCACCGGCGCGGTGGTCCCGATCGAAGATCGCGTCAACTACTGCTTCACGCGCAGCCTCGCCGGATCGAAGCTGCCGCCGGACAGTCGAGAGATGCAGGACGTCGTCGCCTACCTCGCGTTCATCTCGCGCGGCGTTCCGACCGGCGAGCACGTGTCTGGCGAGGGCATGCCGGCGATGGGTCAGCACACCGGCGATTCGACGCGCGGGCGCGCGCTGTTCGCCAACAACTGCGCTCGCTGCCACGGCGACGACGGTGCCGGCATGGGACCGATTCCGGCGCTCTGGGGCCCGCAGTCGTTCAGCGTCGGCGCGTCGATGGCTCGGCAGGAGCGCGCCGCCTCGTTCATTCGCCACAACATGCCGTTCGACCGCCCGGGCATTCTCACCGATCAGCAGGCGTTCGACATCGCCGCGTACATCACGTCGATGCCGCGGCCGGACTCGCCCGGCAAGGAGAGCGATTACCCGAACGGCGACGCGCCGGCCGACGTGCCGTACGCCACGAAGGGCCATCGCGCATATCGTCCGCCGCACCTGCTCCCGCGCACGACGCGGCGCGCGGCGGCGATCGTGGCCGCGCCAGCCTCGGTGCTGCGCGACCGGTAGGGCTCATCAAGGAACGCTCATGACCGACACCGCTTCCCCGATCACCCGACGCAGTCTGCTCGCCGGCGCCGCCGCGGCGGCGGGCGGCGCGCTGCTGGCCGGTCTACCCGCGGCGGGGGCGCAGCAGCCCGCCGTCCCTGCCGTGCCGCACGCACCGGCGGATCCGACCGCCGCTCCCGGCGCGCCGACCGCCGCGGTGGGCACTCGCTCGCCCTTCGTCGATCCGCGCCGCGCGCCCGTCGGTCAGATCACCGGCACCGCGCTCACGCCATTGCAGGATCTCAACGGCTCGATCACGCCGGCCGATCTGCACTTCACGCGCATCCACGATGGCATCCCGACGATCGACCCCGCGACGCACACGCTGCTGATCCACGGCCTCGTCGACCACCCGATGGAATTCACCGTCGACGACCTGAAGCGCTTTCCGTCCGTGACGCGCGTGCACTTCGTCGAATGCTCGGGCAACGGACGTCAGGCCTACCGCGCGCCGACACCCAACATGACTCCGCAGCAGGTGGAGGGCATGACGAGCAACAGCGAGTGGGTGGGCGTGCCCGTGGCGACGTTGTTCAACGAAGTGGGCGTGCACCACGACGCCGAGTGGTTCCTCGCCGAGGGACGCGACGCGAGCCGGCTCGCGCGCAGCGTGCCGGTGTCGAAGGGCCGCGACGACGCGCTGGTGGTGTATGCGCAGAACGGCGAGCCGCTGCGTCCCGAGCAGGGCTTTCCGATCCGGCTGCTGCTGCCCGGCTTCGAGGGCAACATGAACGTGAAGTGGCTGCGTCGCATCAAGCTCGGCACCGCGCCGTTCATGACGCGCTGGGAAACGTCGAAGTACACGGATCCGCTTCCCGGCGGAAAGGAGCGGATGTTCAGCTTCGAGATGGACGCGAAATCGATCATCACGTCGCCGGCGTATCCGCAGCGAATCACGCCGGGCTGGTGGCCGGTGCGCGGGCTGGCGTGGAGCGGCCGCGGGCGGATCAATCGCGTGGACGTCAGCGTCGACGGCGGCCACACGTGGCTCGAGGCGCAGCTCCTCGGCTCGATCCTCTCCAAGGCGCACGTGCGCTTCGAGTATCCGTGGCAATGGACCGGCAATGAGAGTTTGCTCATGAGTCGAGCCGTGGACGATCATGGATACGTGCAACCGACGATGAAGCAGTTGCTGGCCGTGCGCGGCCCG
>JAICKA010000123.1 GCA_025928185.1 Gemmatimonadaceae bacterium | reverse complement strand
GACCGTCGACGTCGATCGGTTTGCCGACGATGGACGGATCGGCGCCGAAGCGGCGGCGCCAGAGTGCATCGCCGATCATGACGACATCCGGCGACCCGATCCGATCGTCGTTCGCGTCGAGATCGCGCCCATGCGCCGCGTGAATGCCGAGCACGCGCAGAATGGACGATGAGGCCTTGAGCCCGCTGACGCGCTCCGGTTCGCCGTTGGCGGCAATGCCGTACGTGCCCGGCTCGTAGATCGCCGACGCGCTGAATACTCGACCATCCAGCCGCTGGTAATCGACGAACTCGGGCGCCGAGATCACACCGAAGTTCGTTGCGCTGAATCGCGGCAGCGCTTCGCCGACGAGCACGAGCTGCTCGGCGTTCGGAAACGGCAACGGCCGGAACATCACCGCGTCCACGACGCTGAAGATCGCGCTGTTGGCGCCGATGCCCAGCGCGAAGCACAAAATGGCGGCAATGCTGAGCGCGGGGTTGCGGCGCAACTGACGGATGGGGTGCATTGAGGATAGTGGCGAGAGGATAGAGGATAGGAAAGCGTACGGGATGGCGTTCGTATCGGTTTTGTATCCTCCATCCTCTCGCTTCTATCCTCTGTCTTCGACACCGCAATCAGGCCGTCCGTTCGTTCACAACCGGACAGTCCGTCCCACATTCGAACACCTCCCGGGAGCGGGCGCAACGCGCAAGTAACTTTCCGGCAACGACATCCGTACGGAATCCTGTCGGCACACGACTTTCCTAGGCAAACCCTTCGAATCATCGTGGTGTCTGATAGCAATGAGAGTCCTCGCAATTCCGTATCGCGCGTCCGAATGACCGCTGCTCCCACATACTTCGTCGATCGCTACGCCGACACGCTCGAGTTGCCGACCTCCGGCAACCTGGCGGAGACGTCGCTTGCGTGGGAGCACGACCAGATCGTGCTTCACCTCGGCGGTCAATTCCAGGTGGTGCGCGAGCTCGGACGCGGCGGCATGGGCGTGGTGTTTCTGGCGCGCGACATCGCGCTTCACCGGCTCGTCGCCATCAAGGTGCTGCGCGCGGAGTTCACCGGGAACACGGAGCATCGCGAGCGCTTCCGTCGCGAAGCACGGATGACGGCTCGGCTGAGCCACCCGAACATCGTGCCGGTGCACAGCTTCGGCGAGATCGGCGATCTCGTGTACATCGTGATGAAGTACGTACATGGTGAATCGCTGGCCGAGCGGCTGCGCCGCGAGAAGCTGCTTCCGGCGGCCGAGGCGCAACGCATCCTGCGCGATCTGGCGTTGGCGCTCGACTCGGCGCATCGCGATGGCGTGATTCACCGGGATCTCAAAGCCGAGAACATCCTGATCGAGCGCGGCACCGGCCGGGCGATGCTGACGGACTTCGGCGTCGCGCTGCTGCGATCGCTCGATCCCGTCCGCGCCGATGCGGCGCACGCGTTCGGCACGCCGCACTACATGTCGCCCGAGCAGGCGGCCGGCGAGCTGGATCTGGACGGCCGCAGCGATCTGTATTCGCTCGGAGTTCTGGGCTTCTACATGATCTCCGGCACGCTGCCGTTCCACGGCGAAAGCTTCGAGATGCTCGCGGCTCGCCACATCGCCGAGTCCGCGCTGCCGCTCGCGACCGTCAGCCCGAGCACGCCCACGACAGTCGCGTCGGCCGTCGACCGCTGCCTGGCCAAGCATCGGGACGAGCGGTGGCGCACCGGCCGGGAGATGGCGGATGCGCTGGCCGCGCCGCGTCGGCGGCGCTGGCGGTGGTTCGGACGAATCTGAGACGAAAGCGGCGCCGTTCCTACTCGCCGCTTTCCTCCGTCGCCGCCTTGATCGCCGCGACTCCCGCGGAGCAGGCCACGATCACCGTCGGATCGCCAGCCGCCACGGAACGCTGACGCAGAATTTCGGAGAGAAAGCTGGCCATCTCGCGCGAGCAGGCGACGCGGCAGCGGTACGTGCGCCCCTTTCCCGAGTAGCTGTAGCCGAAACGGACGTCGCTGACACCGGCCACCCGACCGCGTCGCTTGATCGTTTCGATCAGCACCGCTTCGGCGGCAATGCCGGGAATGTCGATGTGGAGGACCGGTACGACTGGCATGACACGGCGTCGTGTGGATAGTGCAAGATAGCAGAACCTGCGGGTTGTCGCCGCACCGCCAATTGCACTGCTGCTCAGCGCCGCTGCGCCGCTGCCCAGCTCCGCGGCGGCTCGTGGCACGACGGGACGCGCATCGGCTGGCCGGTGCGCGCATCGGTTGGCGGCACGCGCCGAACGCGTGGCACGAGCGTTGGATCCTCCGCCGCCTCGTAGGCGAACATCGCGACGAGCGTGGCGTTCCGCTTTACCTCGTCGAAGTTGACCTTGTCGTAGGTGTCGCGGTTCGTGTGCCACGTGTAATCGGTGTAGCCCCAATCGGCGGAGGTGAGAAAGAAGGCCGGCGCGTTGCGACAGTCGAACGCGTCGCTGTCGGTGCTCTCGTTGTGCGCGACGCCGGGCAGCATCAGCGTGATGTCGTGCGTCAGCGCCTGCGGCATGCGCGACATCCAGCGCGCCAGCGACGAGGCGGCGTCGACGAAGCCGTTCGTCTGGACGGTATCGATCTCGCCGGTGCCGTTGTCCTGATTGAACAGCGCCTGCAGGCCGGCGAGAATCGCCGGGTGATCGGCGGCAAAGGCCGACGACCCGATGTCGCCCTCCTCCTCGCCGCTCCAGTGGCCGACGAGGATCGTGCGCTTTGGGTGCGGGTAGGCCTGTTTGAGAATTCTCATGGCTTCGAGCATCGTGATGGTGCCCGTGCCGTTGTCCGTGGCGCCGCTGCCGGAGTCCCACGAATCGAGATGTGCCGAGAGCATGACGTACTCGTTCGGCTTCTCGGAGCCCTCGGTCCGCGCGATGGTGTTGAACACCGGCGATTCGGCCGGTGCCACCTTGGACTGCGCCAGCGCGTACACGCGCGGATGCTGTCCGTGTTCCGCCAGCCGCGCCAGCAGCGAATAGTCTTCGCACGACACGTCGAACGACGGAATGGTGGACGCGCGCGCCGACTGGATCTTGTCCACGCCCCAGCCGCGCGACCACGAGTTGGACAGCACGCCGGCGGCGCCTGCCTGCTCCAGGAGCGACGCGATCGAGCGTGGGCTCACGTGCGCCGCGGAAAAGCGCGCGCTCCAGTCGGCGGCCGCGCTGTCACGCTCCGCGACGGCGTGCGCATAGATCGCCGAGTCTGCCCACGTGCGCAGGTCCTCGTCGGGCCGGCAGGTGGGCTGCGCCATGCTGATCAGGACGAGTTTGCCGCGAACCCCGGAGAGCCAGCGGGCGAAGCCCGCGCTGTCCCGCACCTCGGCTGCGGTGGGCAGCGCCACGACGTCCGCGGTGATGCCGGCGGATGGTGTGGCGGCGCTCCACGCGTGCATCGTCGCCTCGAGCACGCGAGTGCGTGGCGATACCAGCTCCAGGCTGCTGGCGCCGCGCGTCCAGTCGCGCCACGTGCCGTATTGCTCGTTGGACGCGTTGATGCCCCACGAGCGATAGGTGCGCAGCAGCCAATCGTTCGCCGCGCGATTCGCTGCGGATCCGGTGAGGCGCGGGCCAATGGAATCCATCAGCACCTGCGCCAGGCGAGCGGCCTGCGAATGGTGCATGCCCTCGTCGAAGATGTGTTGAACGACCGGATCGCCGGTCGGATTGTCCTGGGCGGCAACCGGGTGGAGCGCCGCGGCCAGAGTGAGCGCGGCGAAGGACGAGAGCAGAAGGTGTGATCGCATGGCACGACGATAGCGACCGCCGGCGATGGCGCGCCAGCCCTGCGACGGCCGGTGACGCGCGGCACATCCTATGCTCGATAGCCCAGATCAGCGGCGATCGCTTGCCGTCGTTGGACAGGGGGGATGCGGGCGTGGAGCAGAACCAGCGGGTCGCGATCGCGAGCAGGGTGCAGTGTCTGATCGGCGGCCCGGAGCCCACTTCCACAGACGATGTGGCGGCGCGGCTTCGAGTCAGCGATGACGCGCTACGTGCGACGCTGCAGGCGCGCCGGGCGGCACGCATTCTCGATGTGCTCGCGGCAGTCGTGCGCGAATTCGGGGTCGATCCCCACTGGTTGGTGACGGGCGTGTACGACGGACACACGCATCGTCTGGCGTTGACCGATTCGGCGGTCGTCGAGGATTTGCTCGAGAGTGCGTTAGCGGGAGAACAGGACCATGGCGGCAGAAGATTCAGCTATCATCCGGCAGACACGAGATCAGGCCCGCCAGAAGCTGAAGAGCGCGCTTGACGCCGCCTGCCGGGCGGACGTCGACCAGGCCGACACGGGCGAATTCATTCGGATCGAAGAGATGCTCAGCGTCGCGACCGATGCCGCGCGCGCGGCGGTCGCCGTGCGTCAAGCACGACCTGGTTCCCCGGCCGACCTGGCGCATCCCGAGCATCGCGAGATCGAGGATGCGCGCGGAATTCGCTGGCTCGTGTTCGCCGTGCATCCGTCCGCCACACGCGGCCGTGTGACGATCCGCGAACACTTCCGCGCCGGTTGGCTCGCGTTCGACTCGGGCGTGGAAACCCGTCGGCTCGCGCCGATTCCCGAGGGCTGGGAGCGTATGACCGATCCGGAGCTCGTTGCGTTGTGCGAGCGCGCCGAGGCGGCGCCGCGCCGGCGAAAGTCCGAACCGAACGCGCCGCCGCCAAAGCTCGAGAACTGATCAGAGCGCGTCGATCGCGAACTTAGCGTGCAGAGCGCTGCCGATCGGCAGCGCGTTCTCGTCGGCTTTGAACCTGGGGTGATGCACGCCGTACGTGGCGCCGAGTGACTCGTTGCCCACGCCGAGCACGACGAAGCAGCCGGGAATGCGCTCGGTGTAGTACGCGAAGTCCTCGCCGCCCATCACGGGGGAATGTCGAGCACCGCGTCGCTGCCGACGATGTCCGTCGCCTGCGCGCGGACGGTTGACCAGAGCGCGGCGTCGTTCACCGTCGGCGGATAGTCGAGGCCGGGAAACTCGATGCGCGCTTCGCACCGGTGTGCGCGTGCAATGTCCGTCGCGATCTCGCGAACGCGCTGCTTGAGGAAGCGCAAACCGTCCATGGTCAGCGAGCGCAGCGTGCCGGTGAGACGCACGTCCTGCGGGATGACGTTGAACGCCTCACCGCCGTGAATCGTCGTCACGCTCACCACGCCCGGTTCGAGCGGGTCGAGCTCGCGCGACACGATCGTCTGCAACTCAGTCACGATCTTGGCGGCGGTAGACACCGGATCGATCGTCGTGTGCGGCATCGCCGCGTGTCCGCCGCGCCCCATCACGGTGATGTCCAGCATCGATGTGGCGGCGAGCAGCGTGCCCGCTCGGCTCGCGACTGTTCCGGTGGGCAGCATTGGCCAGACGTGAATGCCGAAAATCTTCTCGACGCGCGGATTGTCGAGCGCTCCTTCATCGCACATCCGTTTTCCACCGCCGCCGCCCTCTTCCGCCGGCTGAAAGAGCAGCTTGACCGTTCCGCGAAGCGACGGCTCGATCTCCTTGAGGAGCCGCGCGGCGCCGAGGAGCATGGCGGTGTGGCAGTCGTGACCGCACGCGTGCATCACGCCCTCGATCTCGCTTCGGAATTCGACGTCGGTTTCTTCGCGAATCGGCAATGCATCCATGTCGGCTCGCAAGGCGACGCACGGCCCGTCGCCGGTGCCGATCGTCGCCACGACGCCGGTCTCCGCGACCGGGTGCTCGTAGGGAATGTTCAGAGCGTCCAGCTCGCGGCGCACGATTCCGCTTGTGTGCACGAGATCGAACATCAGCTCGGGATGCCGATGCAGCTCTCGGCGAACCGAGACGATCCACGGCTGGATGGATCGTGCGCGGTCGAGGAGCTCGGCTGGGGTGATGGACTGCGTGAGATGGGGCGAATCGAGAGTCGTGGCCATGGGGCATCGCAGCGATTGGAGAAACGATCGACATCCACAATCAACCACTCGGTCGCGGGTGCCGGCAACCACATGAGTGACGCGCCGGGGCCGCCGCGGCTTGAAATGGTGCCCGGAGTCCCGGGTCACTGAGCGAAGCGCACGCCGGCCGCGGAAACCGCGCGCCGCGTTGCTTCGTAGTTCTGGCATGACCACGTACAACGCACTCGTCGTCGCCTGCTGGGGAATCTTCCTCGCGGTGTGGCTCGTGTCGTCCTTTTCGGCCAAGAAGAACATCGGCGGCGTTCGCTGGATGGCGACCAGCTACCGCGCGGGCATCGCCGTGATGGTGATCCTGATGGTGAACGTCGGCACGACAAAACGGTGGATGGAGCAGTTCGCGCGATGGACGCGAACCGGCCCCGGCTCGACCTTCGCCACCATTGGCGTGCTGCTATGCGCGATCGGCGTGGCGTTCGCGATCTGGGCCCGCGTGCACATCGGACGGAACTGGGGTATGCCGATGTCGGTCAAGGATCAGCCGGATCTCGTGACCACGGGCCCCTACGCGTGGGTGCGGCATCCCATCTACGCGGGCGGGCTGTGCGCGGCGTTCGGCTCGATGCTCGCCGCTGGTCCGATCTGGGGGATGCTCTTCCTGCTCTCGCTGCTCTATTTCCTGCCGAGCGCGCGCGTCGAGGAGCGGCGGATGGCGGAGCTGTTTCCGGCCGAGTATCCCGCGTACAAGCGACGTACGAAAATGCTCATTCCGTTCGTCGTCTGACGCCGAACCGTTTTCAGCGCGCCCAGCTGCCCGGCAGGTTCCGCTCGACTTCGATGTTTTCGAATCTCGAGCTCTCGCGTGCGCCGGCGCGCCGAGCCCACGCCGCCATGCGCTCGATGCCCTCGTCGAGCGGGACTGGAGCCTGCGTGCCGAAGATCCGCCGCGCCTTGTCGTGATTGGAGTACGCGTGCACGACTTCGTTGCGCGGCGGCAGGTGCGTGATGCGGGGCGTGACGCCGAACGCATGTCCCACGACTGACGCGAGCTGATTCACCGAATACGGTGTGTCCGCGCCGACGTTGATCACCTGATTGAAGGCGGCCGGTGTGGACACGCTGCGCGCAATCTGCGGCGCCACGTCGTCGATGTAGCTGAAGGCGCGCGTCTGGTTGCCATCGCCGAAGATGGTGAGCGGCTGGTCATTCATGATCTGATTCATGAAAATGCCGATCACGTTGCGATACCGATCGCCGATGTTCTGGTGTTCGCCGTACACATTGTGGGGGCGGAACACGACCGAATTCAGCCCGAACATCTCGTGCGCGGCACGCAGATCCATCTCCACCGCGTACTTCGCGATGCCATACGGATCTTCGGG
>JAICKA010000178.1 GCA_025928185.1 Gemmatimonadaceae bacterium | reverse complement strand
TGGCGGCGGAACTCACGGCGCAGCCGCCGATGCGCCGCCCCGGCGCCCCCTCAACTCCGCCCACGCCGCCCGCCGCAGAGCGCGGCAATACAGCGATGGTTACGCTGTACGTGGACAGCCGCGGGCGCGTGAGCAAGGACAGTATCGAGGTGAAAGGTGTCACCGATGCGGCCTACATTAGCGCTCTTCGCGCGATGGCCGCCAAGCTGCAGTTTGTGCCGGCAGTGGCCAATGGGTGCGCGGTGCCGGCGGTCGTGGTGATGCCATTCTCGTATCAGTAGCAAGGGCGCCTAACGATCGCTGAAGCTGACGAGCGTTCGCTGTTGAATCGCGGCAGCTGCGCTGCCACTCTTGTGAAACGCTCGCAGCTGGCCTATGAGCGTTAGGCGGCAGCGAGGTACGTGGACACTCAGGATACACATGGCTTCCTTCTCACGACGGGCAGTGCTGGATTGGGACGGCGACGTGCCGCGCGGCTCGGGGCATGTATCTGCGGGTTCTGGGGCATTCCGGGTGGAAGCCACCTTTCCTCGCCTCGCCGGCGAGCGGGCGGGCGCGACCACGCCTGAGGAGCTGTTGGCTGCGGCGCACGCGACTTGCTTTGGCATTGGCGTGCGATCAGTGCTTGCTGCGCGCGGCGGAACAGCGCGCCGCGTGCACGTAACTGCGACAGTGACGGCAGACAAAGCGGACGGGCAGATTCGCGTGCGATCCGTCGAGGCGGAGGCAGTCGTCGATGAATTGGCAGGCCTTGGGCCGCAGGCGCTTCAGGCGATCGCCGACGCTGCCGAGACGGCGTGCACAATATCGGCGATCCTCCGAGCCACAGTGCCGGTCACAGTTCGGATTCGTCCCGGGCTGCCGCCTAACGACCGCTGAAGCTGACAAAGCACCTTCGCGGTAGCTCGCTGCGCGCCACGGTTAGGCGTGCTTTGCAGCCTGGCTCCAGGCGTCACGCCGCATCGGATCGCCGAGCGGGCGTCTGGGCTGACGCGCCGAAACGTTGACTGGGCTGATGTAGCTGTTGAAGTCATCTTCCTGTTCGCCACGGGATGGGTGGGTGGCGCCGCGTACAGTTGGCTGCGCACGCGGGCGCCGAAGCGTCCATGGCCATTCGCAGCGGCGTCGCAGTCCGTCGCAGCGGCCAGCCACCGACTCCTCCCGCGGTGGCTCCGGACTGGGCGCATTCGGGCTCGGTTCTGTACGGTGCCCTCGCAGCGTATGCCGTTGCTGGCGGCACGTTCGCACTGATTCGCCCCGGAGCTGACGTTCCGCCCCGGGCCCGGGTCTGAGGACCGTTGGCGTGGCCGTCGTGGCTGCGGCCTAACGTGACGCTGAAGCTGACCGGGCACCGTTATTGAAGTACGCCTTGCCGCTTGCGGGACGTTAGGCAGCCAAGATGGTCAACCCATAGGATGTGCCCTGGGCTCGTGCGCGTCGTCGCGGGCTGTCCACCGTCTATGGCCGGGGCGCAGCTTGGGTTGACTGTCATTGTCGCCTTGGCAGACGCGCCGACCGCTCGTTGACAACCGATCGCGGTCTTGCCATATCCTGCTCCCACCCTACCGCGTAGAGGCCCCATGAGACGCACGACGAACCACCTTCTCACGCTCGCCGCTGTAGCACTCGCCGCCGCCTGCGCGGACAGCGCAGGCATCACGACACCGTCGGAGCCAGCGCTCACTCCCGCGACGGTGAACGCGGCCACCGCCGCGGCGCCCGCCGGCATTCCGGCGCCGCCGACGGGATTCACGCTGTTCTGGAGTGACGACTTCACTGGCGCGGCAAACAGCGGCGTCGACACGACGGTCTGGACGTACGACACGGGACCAGGCCGCAACTTCGGCACGGGTGAGATCGAGAACATGACGAACAGCACGGCCAACGTCTTCAAGGACGGCGCCGGCACGCTCGTCATCCGCGCGATCAAGACGCACACCACGTGGACGTCGGGACGGATCGAGACGAAGCGCGCCGACTTCGGCGCACCGGCCGGCGGCGTCGTGCGGATGCAGGCAGCGATCCAGCAGCCGGACTCGAACCTCAACACGGCCAACGGCGCGGGCTACTGGCCAGCCTTCTGGATGTTGGGCTCGACGTACCGCACGGGCACGCCGTGGCCGACGAGTGGCGAGATCGACATTCTCGAGGACGTCAACGCGCAGTCGATGGTGTACAGCGGGCTGCACTGCGGCACGAGTCCGGGCGGACCATGCAACGAGACATCGGGCATCGGCTCCGGACCGCACGCCTGCGCGGGGTGCCAGACCGGATTCCATACGTACGCCGTCGAGATCGATCGGTCCGTGTCGCCCGAACAGATCCGCTACTACCTCGACGGGGTGGTGCACTTCACGATCAACGCCACCGCGGTGGACGCGAACACGTGGGCGCAGGCGGTGGATCACCCGTTCTTCATCATCTTCGACCTGGCGATGGGCGGCGGATTCCCGAACGCGATCTGCAACTGCACGTCTCCGACGCGGAACACGATCTCCGGCGGGCAGATGCGAATCGCGTACGTCGCGGTCTACAACAAGCCCTGACGCGGACTCGGCAATCGCTCGATTGCAGGAGCTCCCGCGCGCGAAGTGCCGGCCTTTCGGGTGCCGGCGGCTGGCTTCCTGACGCACCGGCTTCGCCGGTGCGCCGGTCGATCGGCCATCGCGCGTCAGGAGCTCCTGTGACAAAGGCTCCGTTCTGATGATCACTGCGCTCGCAATCACGACGCGCCTGCAGATTCGCTCCAGACGTCAGGGGCTACGATTGTCGTTTCACAATCGCAAGGACGCAGTGCGAACATGACGCTCGACATACTCGCCGAGCCAGCGGGAGCCGCATACGCCCGCCTCATCGACCTGGCTGCGCGCTACTGTGAACGCTTCTCGCTCATATCGCGACCGGGCGCGCCGTGCGACCCCGGCATCGATATCGCTCTGGCCCCGCACCTCGTGAGCGAGGCACAAGTCACCGAATGGCCGGGTACGCAACTGCTCGGGGGGCCACCAGCAGTCATGCGGATGTATCACCTCAACAGTCTGAGCTGTCGGATCCTGAAGACCGCCAACAGGCTGTATGCGTGGCAGCACCCGGAGCGCGCCGAAGATCTGGCGTTTTATGTCGCCACCGGCCAGCTCTGGCTTGGCTCGATCGCGCATGAAGGAGACGCATGGCTCGAGGACGGAGCAGCGACAGCAAAGGAGCTTGCCAGCATCCCGCTGGTTATTCGGGAGCGCGCAAGGTCGGCGTCCCTGCGCCTGCTGCCTAACGATCCCTGAAGCCGGGAGGGGGGACGCTGCGGCGCGGCTCGTGTGCGCGCAATTCGTCCGACTCGCGCACAGCGCGGCTCCAGCCGTTCGGTAGCCTCCACTAACAGAGAACTCTGGAGAGCCGGAGCGTGAACGGAGCCATCATCGCGCAGATCATCCTCCTCTCGGCGGTCGTCGTCGGCGGCCAGGCGCTCTCATGGCGCAAGGTGCGGCGGCTCGCGGAGCGCCAGCGGCGCACCTACGAGGCCAGTTACGACTCAGCGATCGAATCGCGGCTCACCGAGTATGTGGAGCTGGTGCGCACCACTTTCGGGCCCGCATTGTTCGCTCACGCCCCGGTCGAGGCTCCACTCGTTGCGCACGCGAATCCCGTCGCATTCCTCCGTGAGACCGTCGCGCTGATCGCCGCCCGGTTCTCACTCGAGATGCCGGAGATCGAAGCTCGCTTCGTCAGTGACGTCCCGTCGGGCGCGCCGGCGGTCATGCAGTGGGATGCGCCGTGGGAGATGAGACAGGAAGGGAACGTCCTTCATATCCGGTCCCGGTCAGTCGATTCGCCGAATTGGCGGGTCCTCATCCAGGAACTGTACCGGTACGATGATGAGCTGCTGACCGTCTTCATCGCCCATGAAGTCGCGCACGTCGCGTTGCTGGCGCGCGGTGTTCGCCTGCCGAAGCGCCGCGACAATGAGGAGTTGACCGACACCGCGGCCGTCCTGGCGGGTTTCGGCCCATTGATGCGACGCGCGAGCTTTTATCAGTCGGAAGAAAAGGTGGGCCGTCGCGGGTGGCGCGTGAGCTATCGACGCTTTGGTTACCTGCATCGCCGCGCGATCGAGATTCTGATGGATCGTCGCGCGAAGTCGGCGCCTGCATGAAGATCGCCGCGCCGAACTATCTGACGGGGCGCTGAAGCTGACAGGCAATCGCCAACGAGGTTCGCGCTCACGATGGGGTGACTCGGCCTGGTGCGCCTCTCGCTTCGCTCGCAACTATCGAGCAACTTTCGCAGCCCCAGGCCCGGCCATTAGTCTGGCACGTTGATCGCGGTCATCTGGAGGCATCGACGGCAACGACATCGGATGCTGATTCTCTCGATGGTCCACGGTCTCTTTCGCCGCGCGGTCGCGGTGCTCGATCGGCGTACGGAGGCGCCGATCATGGCGACCCGCGTCAACGCGCGCAGCGAAGAGTACTTTCGCTGGCGCGATGCGCATCCTGGCGAGACCGA
>JAICKA010000269.1 GCA_025928185.1 Gemmatimonadaceae bacterium | reverse complement strand
GTCACGCAACGCACCGAGCTGCTCGTGTCGCTGTTCTATGTCGCGACCTTGTATGCCGCGCTACGCGCCGCGGCCGCCGGCGTATGGTGGTCGGTTTGCGCGGTCGTATGCTGCGTGCTCGGCATGGCCAGCAAGGAAGTCATGATCACCGCGCCGCTGGCCGTCATCCTCTTTGATCGGGCGTTCGCCAGCACAAGCTGGCGCGAGCCATGGATGAACGTCGGCCGCCGCCGATTGTACATCGCGCTGCTGGCGACCTGTGGGCTGTCGATTGCGCTCGTGGCCGCCGGTGCGCGCGCGGGAACGGCAGGCTTCGGAGCGGGCGTGACCTGGTATGAGTACTTGTATAGCCAGGCATGGGCGATCGCGCGCTATCTCCGACTCGTTCTCTGGCCAGTGGGGCTGAGCATCGACTACGGGCGCGAGCCCGTGCATGGCGTGGCCGGAGTGCCCGGCGCAATCCTGCTGAGCGTCGCACTCGCATGCACGATCGTCGCGTGGACGAAGGACCGGTGGGGGTGGGCCGGCTTTCTCGGCGCGTGGTTCTTCCTCCTGCTCGCGCCGTCCTCGAGCATCGTGCCCATCGCGACGGAGATCGCAGCGGAACGCCGCATCTACCTCGCGCTGGCCCCGGTGCTCGTGCTGTTGGTGGTGTGCGGAGCGTGGCTGCTTCGCCGGCCCGGATTGCAGCGTTTCCCGAGACGCGGCGTCTACGCTGCCGCGCTGATCGCGATCGTCGGCGTCGCGCTCGGCGCAGTGACGTTCCGGCGCAGCGCGTTGTATCGCGATCCAGTCGCGTTGTGGTCGGACGCCGTTGCCAAGGTGCCCGGCAACGTGCGTGCATACGACAACCTCGCCGCGGCCGAGCTGCGGCTCGATCCGCCTCTGCTCGAGGAGGCGGATAGTGCATTGGCGCGAGGATTGTCCGTCGATTCGACGTACATACCATCGTGGAATCGTCGCGCGGCAATCGCAATCCATCAGTCACGGCTCGCCGACGCCGCGGCAATGCTCCATCGCACGCTTTCACTTGCGCCGGACGATTCCACGGCGAACGACGAGCTCGGTCGCTTGTACCTGGCGAGCGATCGTCCTGACAGCGCGATTCCGTTGTTGCGCCGCGCTGCCGATCGTGCGCCGACGAGCCGAACGGATGAGGATCTGGGAACGGCATACCTCGAGACCGGCGCGCTGGACTCGGCCGTCAGCGTGCTGCATCGCGCCGCGCAGCTCGACCCGTCGAACGCCAATGCGCTCACGAAGCTCGGCGGCGCGCTCGTCGAGCTGGATAGTGGACGCGATGCGTTGCCCTATCTCGAGTACGCGGCGAGCGTCGACCCGCGATCGGGCTTCACGCTCGCGGTGCTCAGCCTCGCCCTCGCACAAGCTCGAGATACGACGGCCTCGAGGCAGCGCGCGTCGGATGCACTCCAGGCATCACCCAATGACGAAGTCGTCGACGTGTTCGTTGGGCGCGCGATGCAGACGCTGGGTGACCAGCGTGCCGCGGTGACATATCTGTCGAATGCGGTACAGCTCGCGCCAAACGATCCCCAGGCGTTGGCGCGGCTGGCGATGGCCCGCGCCGCGCTCGGCAATCTGGCGCTGGCGCGCGCGCTCGTCAGGCGGGCGCTGATCGTTGCGCCGCGTGACGCACTGCTGCGGCGAACCGCGGTGAAGCTCGGCGTGCAGTAGCGCAGAGCGCGATAGGCTGGCGGCCCGACGCGAACCCGGCGTCGGATCGCCCTTCGCCGCTACTCTTCTCGCAACACGATCACCGGATCGATTTTCGTCGCGCGCAGCACGGGGATCAGCACCGCTGCGGCGCCGCACGCGAGCAGCACGGCGGCTGCCGATACCAGCACGG
>JAICKA010000285.1 GCA_025928185.1 Gemmatimonadaceae bacterium | reverse complement strand
GCGATCCTCCCACGTGGCGCTCGCGTAGTGTTCCCCAACACCCACGCCCGTGACCAGCACCTCGCCCGCGTCGGGATTTGCCTCGGTAAGATCGTAGAGCGCGAGCTTGCGGTGATCGCGGCTGATGTTGTCCGGAATGAACGGCAGCGGTGGCACCATTCGCGAGTTTCTGAATGAGAAGTCGCTCGGCAGCGTGATGTTCACGTGTACTTTGACGACGGCGTCGAGCCACGAAGCGCCACCATGCTGGGCCGCTTCGTGCTGCAGGCGATGCGACGCCGCGACGGCGGCGCGCAACGCATCGAGCCGCTCGCGCAGGTGCTCGGCTTCGCGACGTTCACTGCTTCGCAGCGGAATGCCCGTCGTCATCGGATGCTCGAGCACGTTCATCCAGAGACGTCCCTGCCGCGCGTTGTAGTAGAACGCGTCGAGGAGAATGAAATACTGCGGCATCACGCCCGTGCTGTCGTAGCGCTGCACGGCGGCGGTGAGCGCCGGCAGATAGGCGTCGGTGACCATGGTGTACGAGATCTGGTCGAGCTCTCCCGACGGACGGCGGCCGGTGAAGTCGTGAACCCAGAGCACGTGGTATCGTCGCGCAGCGATGATCGACCGTGCGATCTCCAGCGGAAGATCGGCGGCGCGAAGGTAGGCCGTCGTGTTGCCTTTCGTGAACGACCGTCCGGTCACGCGGCCGACGAGACGATCGATCTCGTCCTGCTCGTCGTACTGATCTGGGGACAGCGCCAGCTGCGGCGGAAGCCAGACGAGCCGCGAGTCGTCGGTGCGATCTTGAATCGTACGCTGCACGCGCTCGAGCATCGCGCGCCAGGCGTCGAAGACGGCGAGCGCGCCCGGCGCTGCTGCACCGGCGCGAGCACTATCACGCAGCCACCGCGCGAAATGATCGCGGGCCGCGTCGAACATGTCGTCGATCACCGGTCCGCTCTTCACCTGCCCGAACAGCGCGTCGTAGGGCAGAATCACATCGTCGAGCAGGTGCGTGCGGGCTGCGGCGGCGATCGCGACGCCACCGGCCGAGTCGTGGGCGGCGCCGGCGAACGCGGAGGCCAGCGCCGAGTCATATGACCGCACGAGATCGTCGTAGCTACCGGCGCCGAGCACGGCGCGCGCGAGCGTGTCGGACGTCCGGCGACGGTGGTGGCCAATCAGACTTTCATAATCGCTGATCAGCGCCGCCGACTGCTCTGCCGCCTGGATCGCGCGTTCGCTGGCTGACGACACCGTGCGCCCTCGGCCGATGCGCGCGGTGCGGGTCGACGCGGCGCGCGGCGGATATCGCACCGCGGTCTGGTGCGGTCTCGTACGGCCGGCGAACGGCTGCAGCAATGGAAGCTGCACGCCGACGTTGAGGGTCTGATGGCGTGTCGGCAGCCAATCGATGCGAACCATGGTGCCGTGGCCAATGATTCCGCCGCGGCGGATGGCGGTTCGAAAGCCGAACAATGCGTCGGCCTGTTGCTCGCCCGGCTGCCAATCGACGCCGGCGGACAATCCGAGCCCCGGCACCTCGGCGAGCAGCCGGACGGCTGGTTTGATCTTCCCGGACGCCCAG
>JAICKA010000075.1 GCA_025928185.1 Gemmatimonadaceae bacterium | reverse complement strand
GGGCTGGCGCGTCGTTCAGCGCCGGTTCCGGAACGGGCACCGCGACATCGATCTGGTGGTCGAGCGGGAAGGAATGGTGGTGTTCGTCGAAGTGAAGGCGCGACGCGGACGTGAGTTTGGGGATCCGGTGGAAGCAGTCAACTGGAGCAAGCAGAAGCAGTTAGTCCGCTCCGCTTCAGTCTGGATCGACCGGCACGGGCGGCCCGCGGAGTCCTATCGGTTCGATGTCGTTGGGGTGCTGGTCGAAGGCGAACGCGTGCGCGTTCGGCACGTCCCCAACGCCTTCTCGCTTCGAAATTCCGCTTGAATACGGAGCACGATCTTCGTATTTTATTCGGGTATCGAATCGACCACGTTCCCGGTACGATTACGCTGCATGGCCAGAGTGGACCACGACTAACCGAGAGGCTGTGTGAGAAATGGCTGTGTCGACATTGCAGGATGACAAGAAGAAGGCGTTGAATCTGGCCATCGCGCAGATCGAGAAGAGCTGCGGTAAGGGCTCCATCATGCGCCTGGGCGCGGACCAGAAGGTCCGGGTTGAGGCCATTTCGACTGGTGCGATCAACCTCGACGCCGCGATCGGCGTGGGTGGCATTCCCCGCGGCCGCATCACCGAGATCTACGGACCGGAATCGAGCGGCAAGACGACTTTGTGTTTGCACGTCGTCGCGAACGCTCAACGAAATGGCGGCGTCGCGGCGTATATCGACGCGGAGCACGCGCTGGACACGGATTACGCGAGAAAGCTGGGCGTCGACGTCGAGGCGCTGCTGATCTCGCAGCCGGACACGGGTGAACAGGCGCTCGAAATTTGCGAGATCCTGGTTCGCTCCGGCGCGGTGGACGTGGTGGTGATCGACTCGGTGGCGGCCCTCGTGCCGAAGGCCGAAATCGAAGGCGACATGGGGGACTCGCACATGGGGCTCCAGGCTCGGCTCATGAGCCAGGCGCTCCGCAAGCTGACCGGTGGCATTGCGCGGTCCAAGACCGCGGTGGTGTTCATCAATCAGCTGCGTGAAAAGATCGGGGTCATGTTCGGAAATCCGGAAACGACCACCGGCGGCAAGGCGCTCAAGTTCTATGCGTCGGTTCGTCTGGACATTCGTCGCATCGGACCTGTGAAGGACAAGGAGGATGTGGTTGGGTCGCACGTTCGCGTAAAAGTGGTGAAGAACAAGGTCGCCGCACCGTTCAAGCAGGCCGAGTTCGACATCATGTACGCGGAAGGAATCAGCCACGCCAGCCTGGTGCTCGATATTGCGGCGGAGTCCGGGATCATCGACAAATCCGGCGCCTGGTACAGCTACAATGGCCAGAAGATCGGCCAGGGCCGTGAGAACGCGAAGTTGTATCTCAAGGACAGTCCGGCGCTCATGGCCGAGGTGGAAGAGAAGGTCAAGACGCTGCTCGGCGTTGGGCCGCGCGAAGTAGTCAGCGACATCGAAGTGGTGGAGGAGTAGGCCACCGCGGGCGCTTCACGCCGGCGAAGAGGTTCGAGCCGGGGAGAAGTAGTCCTGGGACGATGGGACCCGGAAACTCCCTTCGGAACAGGCTGCGGCTCCCCGGCTCTTCTTTTCCTCCCATGAATACGATTACGGCCATCACGGCCCATCCACGCAAGCCGGGCCGCTTCAGCATCGAAGCGGGTGGCGAGGTCGTCGGCATTCTGTCGATCGACGCCATCGAGCGATTGCACCTCGCGGCGGGATGCGCGGTGGACGAACCGTTGCGAGCGGCGCTGGACCGGGAGTCGGCAATCCTGGCCACGTACGATCGCGCGCTGAACATGCTCGCCGCCCGCGGCCGGGCCGCGGCCGAGCTGCGCCGGCTCCTGGTTCGCAAAGGCGAGCCCGCGGAGTTCGTCGACGCCGCCATCGAACGGCTGCGCGAAGTCGGCTTCATCGACGACGAGAATTTCGCGCGACAGTTCGCGCGTTCGCGCGCGACGAGTGGTGGCATCTCGCGGCGGCGCGTGCAACAGGAGCTCGCGCGGCGTGGTGTGCCGCGAGACGTTTCGACCGAAGCAATCGCGCAGGTGTACGCCGAGGAGGCGATCGACGAGCAGGCGTCGCTGATGCAGGTCGCCGCGCGAAAGCTGCGGACGCTCGGCCAGGTCGATGCCGCGACGCGTCGACGTCGACTGTACGGCTATCTGGCGCGACGTGGCTACGACGCCGACGACATCGCGCGTGCGTTGCGCGAGTTTATCGATCGTTCGGCGACGGAGTAGGGCAGCGCGCACGGCTGCTGCACGCGACCTCGGCGGCTCCCTCCGCTGAACGCGCTCCGGTATATTCCCATGATGCACGCCTCGGAAATCCGTTCGCGTTTTCTCGAGTACTTCGCTCGCAACGGGCACGTGGTGCGCCCGAGCGCGTCGCTCGTCCCGGGGAACGATCCGACGTTGCTGTTCACGAACGCGGGGATGGTGCCGTTCAAGAAGGTGTTCCTCGGCATGGAAGCGCCGCCGGAGGGGAAGCGCCGCGCGACGACGTCGCAGAAGTGTGTGCGCGCCGGCGGCAAGCACAACGACCTCGCGCAAGTCGGCCACACCGCCCGGCATCATACGTTCTTCGAGATGCTCGGCAACTTCTCGTTTGGCGACTACTTCAAGCGCGATGCGATTCGCTTTGCCTGGGAGTTCGTGACGCGCGAGCTGGGGGTCGATCCAAAGCTCCTGCGCGTCACAGTGCACCACTCCGACGACGAAGCGCGCCAGCTCTGGCGCGAGATTGCGGGACTGCCCGATTCGCGCATCTACGGTCTCGGTGACGCCGACAACTTCTGGCAGATGGCCGACACCGGTCCGTGCGGGCCGTGCTCGGAGATCTACATCGACCTAGCACGGCTCGCGCGCGACTGGCGTTTTCCCGCCGGCGCGACCGGAGAGTGGACGGAGCTCGATCGGCAGGAGTTCTCGACGGAGGCTTTCGTCGAAGGGTCGGAAGCCGGCCGGTTCCTGGAATTCTGGAATCTCGTATTCATGCAGTATGATCGGCAGCCGGATGGCACCATGCTGCCGCTGCCGAAGCCGTCGGTCGACACGGGCGCTGGACTCGAGCGCATCGCCGCCATGCTGCAGGGCGTGACGACGAACTATCACACCGATCTGTTCGCGCCGCTGATCGCGGCGGTCGAGCGCGTCGTCGGCATCGAGTACTGGGGCCGCGAGAACGACGAGCCGCGCACCGGCGTGAAGATTCGCGGAGGCCGCGGTGGTCTCGACGTGGTGCCGAATCCGGTCGATCCCGCATCGTTCCGGGTGCTCGCCGATCACGCGCGTGCCGTCGCGTTCCTGCTCGCCGACGGCGTGTTCCCGTCGAACGAGGGACGCGGCTACGTGCTGCGTCGCATTCTCCGTCGTGCCGTGCGCCACGCCTGGCTGCTTGGCCGCAAGGAACCGACGCTCGTGTCGGTCGTGGAGGCGGTGATTGCCTCCATGGGCGATGTCTACCCGGAGCTGCACCAGCGCGCGGAGCACATCACCCGCACCACGCGACTCGAGGAGCAGAGCTTTCTCGACACGATCGAAGGCGGCCTCGCCCGGCTCGACGAGCTGGCACCCGTGCGCCCACCGACGGACGGATCGCCTGACATTCACGGCACGATCAGCGGTGACGACGCGTTCCGGCTCTACGACACGTACGGCTTTCCGATCGACCTGACGGAGCTCATCGCGCGCGAACGCGGATACGTCGTCGACATTCCGGGCTTCGACGCCGCGCTGGAGGCGCAGCGACGCCGGTCGCAGGAAGAGCGGAAATCGAAGCGGCTCACCGTCGCGGCCGACGTGCTCGATGCGGCCGCGTGGAAGCTGCCCGCGAAGGCGACTGCCGTGGAGTCGGAGTTCGTCGGCTACGACGTGGTCGAAATCGAAACGCAGCTTGCCGCCGTGCAGCATCTGCCCGACGGGCGCGTGGCCGTGTTGCTGCGCGAATCACCGTTCTATGCCGAATCCGGCGGTCAGGTTTCCGACCGGGGCGAGATTCTCGGCGAGGGGTGGAGTCTGCAAGTCGACGACGTTCGAAAGATCGACGGCCGACCGGCGGCGATCGGAACGGTGAACGGCACGATCGGATTCGGGCCAGTCACCGCGCGTGTACCGACGGAGCGCCGCCGCGACACCGAACGGAATCACACCGCGACGCATCTGCTGCACGCCGCGCTGCGCCAGGTGCTCGGCGAGGCGGTCCATCAAGCGGGTTCGCTCGTTGCGCCGGACCGGCTGCGATTCGACTTTACTCATCACGGGCCGGTGACCGGCGAGCGGCTGGCCGAGGTCGAAGCGATCGTCAACCGCGAGATCTTTCGCGGCGCCCAGGTGACGACGCGCGAAATGCCCTATCCGGAGGCGCGCGCCGCGGGCGCGATGGCGCTGTTCGGCGAGAAGTACGGCGACGTGGTGCGCGTGGTGACGATTCCCGGTACGTCGATGGAGCTGTGCGGGGGAACGCACGTGCGCAACACCGCGCAGATCGGCGTATTCAAGATCGTCGCGGAGACCGGCGTGGCCGCTGGCGTACGGCGCATCGAGGCGGTGACCGGACCTGGCGCCTACGATTTCATTCGCGGCGAGGAACGCGCGCTCCATCGGGTGGCCGAGTTGCTCAAGGCGCCGCTCGACGGCATCGAGAAGCGAGTCGCCGGTCTGCTCGAGGAGCGGCGTGCGCTCGAGCGCCGCGTGGACGAAGCGATGCGCGGCGGCGGCGATCAGCTCGGCGAGCTGCTGCGGAACGCGCAGCGGCTTGGCGAGAATGGTGCGCGCATCGTGACCGCGACGGTGCGTGCCGGCGACGTGCGAGAGCTGCAGGCCCTTGGCGACGCGGTTCGCGAAAAACTCGGCAGCGGCGTGGGCGTTCTTGGCGCCAGCTTCGAGGACGGCAAGAACACGCTCATCGTCGTGGTGAGCGACGACCTCCGCGATCGCGGTGTGCGTGCGGATGCGCTGATCAAGGAGCTCGCCGCCGCGGCAGGGGGCCGTGGCGGCGGCAAGCCGCACATGGCGCAGGCTGGAATTCCGGATGCCGCTCGTCTGGTCGACGCGTTCGCGTGCGCGCCCGAGCTGGTCGCCAGCGCCCTCCGCGGACAGGCGTGACACTCCGCACCTGGCTGGACACTCGGCAGCCGCGTCCCCCCGAGCGTTTGGCGCGGCGAATCGAGGAAGTGCTTGGCGACGTGTTCGACTCTCCAGTCGACACGGCGCCTGACCGCTCACTCGCGTGCATCGCCGCCGCCGAGGGCTTGTTGAGGGATCTCCTATCGCGTGGCACGGCAGGCCGCGAGTCGGCGCTCGATCTGCTGACGGTCGATGCGCTCGCGACATATGCCTTCGAGGCGGCCAGCGATAGTCCGGACGCGATTCCCGATCGGGCCGCCGCTGCCATGCGGCAATTCGCCGCAGTCGCGGGCCAATGATCGACATCCATACGCACCTGCTGCCCGGCGTCGACGACGGGTCGCCGTCGATCGAAGCCTCGGTGCCGGTGCTCGAGCGATTCGGCCAGGGCGGCGTCGAGGTGCTCGTGTGCACGCCGCATCTCGACGCGTCGCGAGCGGCATCGGCACCGTACGAACGCAATCGCGAGATTCTCGCAGGGCTCGTGGCGGCCGCGCCGAGCGTTCCGAAGCTGCTGCTCGGGTGGGAAATCATGCTCGACGTGCCGGGCGCGAATCTTACCGATCCACGACTTCGCCTCGGCGACTCGAATGCGGTGCTCGTCGAATTTGGTCGAACCAGCCTTCCCCCGAGCGCCGCGGATGAGCTGTTCCGCCTGCGCACGAGTGGCGTGGTGCCGGTCATCGCCCATCCCGAGCGCTACTGGGGCTGCACAGTCGATCACGTGCGCGAGTGGCGCCGAGTCGGTGCCGTGGTGCAGATGGACGTGTCGGCGATGCTCGGCTCGAAGCGAATGAGCAGCGTGGCGGCGGGAATGCTCGCCGAGGGACTCGTCGACCTGATCGCCAGCGACACGCATGTCGACCGCAGGTCGTTGATGGCCGGACGCCAGTGGTTGGAGGAGGCCGGCGGGAACGAGATTGCAACGTTGCTCACGAAGGAAAACGCCCGGCGTCTGCTGGCCGGCGACGATATGATTCCTGTGCCGCCGCTTCGGCCGAATCGCGGCATGCTGCATCGGCTGCGCGAGCTGGTGTTCGGCCGAAGCTGACTTCAAGACCGGAGCCGATGTCCGTGACCGACGTGAGGCAGCATTTCCTCGAAGGACTTCGCGACCTCGCGTCGCTCGCCAGCGCCGTGGCCGAACAGCTCGGGCCCGACATCGAGCGCGCGCTGGCGATGGTGCGCGATACCGTCTCGCGCCGTGGCACGTTGTTCTTCTGCGGAAACGGCGGCAGTGCGGCAGATGCGCAGCACATGGCGACCGAATACGTCGTGCGCTACATGCGAGAACGCCGCGCGTATCCAGCGGTGGCACTGACGACGGATACGTCGCTCATCACGGCTGCGGGAAACGATCTCGGTTTCGAGCACATCTTCTCGCGCCAGGTGGAGGCACTGGCGCGAGCCGGTGACCTGCTGATCATCCATTCGACGAGCGGGAATTCGCCGAACGTGCTACGAGCGGCGGAGGCTGCGCGCGCCAAAGGCGTCTCCGTGCTCGCGTTCAGTGCCCGCGACGGCGGCCAGCTGCGCGCCCTGGCCGATCACTCCGTGATCATCCCCACCGCGCGCACCGATCGCGCGCAGGAGCTGCACCTCTGCATCGAACACCTCATCTGCGAGTACGTGGAGCGCAGTCTGTGAGCAAATCATGAAAGGATTGCGCGACAAGCGCGCGTTGATCACCGGCGGCTCGCGCGGCATCGGCGCCGCGGCGGCCGCGCTGCTCGCTGAACAGGGCGTGCACGTCGTCATCGGGTATCGCAGCCGGCACGCGGAGGCGGAAGCGCTCTGCCGATCCGTGCGCGAGAGCCATGGCGTGCGCGCCGCGGCCCACGCGTCGGACATCGCCACAGTCGAGGGCGCCGAGGATCTCGTGGCCTTCGCGGCACACGAGATGGGCGGACTGGACTTCTTCGTCGGCAACGCCGGCATCTGGCCGTGCGACGACGTGCCGTTCACCGAGATGTCCGATGCGCACTGGCGGCGGACAATGGCGGAGAACGTCGATTCGGTGTTCTACACGACGCGCGCCGCCATCCGGCGCATGGCGGACGGCGGTCGAGTCGTGCTCGTGTCGAGCACCGCGGGACAGCGCGGCGAAGCATATCACGCCGACTATGCCACATCGAAAGGAGCGATGATCTCGCTCGTCAAATCGCTTGCGACGGAGTTGGGCAAACGCGGCATTACCGTCAACAGCGTCGCACCCGGCTGGGTCGATACGGAAATGTGCGCGCAACCGTTTTCCAACGGCGGCCGCGAGCGGATCGAAGCGACAATTCCAATTGGCCGCATCGCGGAGCCGCGCGACATCGCCGGCCCGATCGTGTTTTTGTGTTCGGAGCTCGCCAGACACATCACCGGCGAGATTCTCAATGTCAACGGTGGCAGCGTGCTCTGCGGATGATCGTTCTCATATTCACGGGCGGGACGATCTCCATGCGGCACGACCCGGCCTCCGGCGGCGCGGTGCCAAGTCTGCGGGGACGCGACATCCTCGCCCTTGCGCCTGGCATCGACGCGCTCGCCGCGCTGGAGATCGACGACTGGGGCGCGTTCCCCGGTCCGCACATGAGCGTCGCGCGAATGTGGGCGCTGCGCGGGCGAATCGCCGATCACCTGGCGCGCGCCGACGTGGACGGCGTCGTCGTGACCCACGGAACGGATTCGCTCGAGGAGTCGGCATATCTGGCCGCACGCTCGATCGCCAGCGACAAGCCGGTGGTGTTCACCGGCGCAATGCGCACGTCCACCGATCTCGGGTGGGACGGGCCGGCCAACCTCGGCGCATCGGTGCGCGTCGCCGCGAGTCAGGATGCGCGCGGAGCCGGCGTAATGGTCGTCATGTCCGATCGCATCTACTCCGCGCTGGACGTGACGAAGACACACACCCATTCGCTCGACGCGTTCGACAGTCCCGGACTCGGCCCGCTCGGCGTGGTGGACGACGGCGAGGTGATCTTCCGCCGCAGCCTGCCCGAGCGGAGTCCGGTTCTCACGCCTGACGAGCCCGCGACGCCAGTCGACATCGTGTCGGCGTACGCCGGCGCGGATTCGCGGCTGCTGGATGCATCCCGCAAAAGTGGCTGCGGCGTGGTGATCGCGGCGATGGGCCGCGGGAATCTGCCACCCGACATGGTTCCGGGCGTGGAACGATGGATCGCCGACGAGAAACCGGTCGTCATCACGTCGCGCGCGCTGCGTGGCCGGGTCGGCTGCACGTACGGTTATCCCGGCGGAGGGCGAAAGCTCGCGGAGCTTGGTGCGATCTTCGCCGGATCGCGACGGCCGCAGCAGGCCCGAATCGATTTGATGCTGGCGCTCGGCGCCGGCCTGCATGCGCCGGCGATTCGGGCGCTACTCGATGGAATGTGAGCTCTGCGTGCTCGTGACGGGTTCCCAGCGCTCGAAGCACCGCCAGTCATACTCGCGGGCGGCGCGGATCTGGTCGGGAAACCCAAAGCAATCCGTCCAGCCTTCCTGCTCGGCACGCCAGCGGCAATCCCACACGAACTCGTACGTCCGCGTGTCGTCGGCGGTATGGAGCTGGACCGTGCCGACGAAGTCCGAACAGCCCGATCGGCCGCGCAGCGAGATGCGCTCGATCGGCAGGTGTGCCTCGGACGAGAGGATGTGGGCCAGAAGGCGCTTGACCTTCACCTTCGGGGCAAAGCCTTCCACTCGGATGTGGTCGGCGCCGCCATTTGCGCAGTAGCTCCGGACTGCTTTCTTGAAGGCTTCCGCTGCCCGAGACTCTTCGAGAATCCTTTCAAGCTCCGTCACTGTCGCTCCGTTGGCGGCTGGCGTGGCGCACGTGCGCGTGTACTGTGAATATCGTCTCCGCAACGTCCAAGTTGTAGTGGCTGGCCACCTTCGGCTTCATCATGGATGAGCTCCGCGACATGAATTGGACGGCGACGTGGTGATCGATCGACTGCGACCGCCGGTCGGCGTTCTCGAGATCGCCGACCGACTCGAGCAGCACGGATTCGAGGTCTGGTGCGTGGGCGGAGCGATTCGCGACGCGCTTCTCGGGCATCCGCATCTGGATTGGGACCTCGCGACGTCCGCCAAGCCGGCGGATGTGCAGCGTCTGTTCGGTCATCGGAAGACGATTCCTGTCGGGCTCGAGTTCGGCACCGTGGGCGTGCTCGACAGCCAAGGTGTCATGCATGAGGTGACGACCTTCCGCCGCGACGTGCGCACCGACGGGCGGCACGCGGAGGTCGAGTTCGGAGTCTCACTCGATGAAGACCTCGCCCGGCGCGACTTCACGATCAACGCGGTGGCATTCTCTCCACGGCGCCATGAGGTCCGTGATCCGTTTGGCGGCCAATCGGATCTCCAGGCGCGCATCGTCCGTGCGGTCGGCGATCCCGATGCGCGGATGCGCGAGGATCGCCTGCGTGCACTCCGCGGCATCCGGTTCGCGGCGCGATTCGACTTCGAGATCGAGCCGGCGACGCTGCGCGCCATCGAGGCGAGTGCGCCCTTTCTCGGCCGGCTTTCGCCCGAGCGGGTGAAGCAGGAGCTCGACAAGACCATGGCGCAGATCGACCGGCCGAGCGCCGCGCTGCGGATCTGGCAATCGTCTGGGGCGTTCAACACGTTGCTGCCCGAGTTGGCGGCCGCCGCGCCGTCGGCGTTGACGGCGCCGGACTTCGCGGCGAAGCCTGGTCGGGCACGCCGTCCGGCGCGTCGAACGATTCGATTTGCCGCCCTCCTCGCGTCACTCACGCCGGCGGATGCCGGTGCCGTGATGCGGCGATTGCGCGCGTCGCGTCACGAGATCCAGACGGTTGTGAATCTCGTCAGTCTCTGGCACACGATCGGTCGCGAGATGACTATAGCACTGACTTCCGGCGAGCCGCCCGACTCGATCGTGCGACGCTGGGTTTCCACGATCGGACGGCTGCAAGTCGGCGAGTTCACCAGACTGGCCAACGCACTGTGGGAGGCCGATCGAGCGCAGGGTCGACCGGCGCCGGCGGCGAGATCGATTTCGTCGGCGTACCGCCGCATGCAGCGCAGCGCGTTCTCGGACCCGATCGACCTCGGCGCGCTCGTTGTGGACGGCGACGATCTGCGGCGTGCGGGCATACCGCCGGGCCCCGTGCTCGGTAAGATTCTCCAGGCGCTGCTCGCCGCGGTAATCGAGGAGCCGCACCGAAACACGACGGACTGGCTGTTGCAAGAGGCGAGGCGGCGACATGCGGATGCATCTCGCGACACGGGCGACGGTGGACGTACGTAGACGGAGAGCGAAGCACGATGTTCTTTCGAGGGCGGCAACCCGAGGCGTCGATCTGGCGCCGATTCCGAGTCAGCGCCGACGGCTTCACCTTCGTCCAGGAGGACGAACACTACACGGCGCACGTCGTGGCAAATGCCGAACGTGTCGTCGATCTGTTCTACACCTTCACCGAGCAACTCGGCCCGGCGGTCGACGTGGTGCTCGAGGATCTGCGCAGTGGGCGCACCTGGAAGGGCGAAGCGCTCGCGCTGCCCGACGTGCGTGAAGCCATTGCGCGACTCAAGATTCTGCTCGCGCGGTTCGGCGGGATCGAGCTGTCCGTGTTCACTGCGGACGACCAGCTCACGCTCAATCCGTACCTCGAGCTGTTCATCTATGCGCGGTCGGACCGCTGGCTGTATCTGCTGGAAGGCAAGGGCCTCGAGGAGCAACAGCATCTGCGCACGAAGAGCTGGAAAACGAATCGGCAGCAATTTCCCGCCGCCCCGGATCTGGTGAACGCGGTGACGGCCGCGGTGGAGCGTCTCGGCCTGCAGCCGGCGTGACTCGTCCGGCGCTGCTGTACGGCCTGGCCGCCGCGGCCGCGAACATCGTTGGGGCGCTGGCCGTCACCGCGCGCGCGACATGGAGCGTGCGGATCCTCGATGCGTTGCTCTCGTTTGCCGCCGGCTTTCTCATCTCCGTGTCGCTGGTCGATCTGTTCCCCGACGCGATCGCGCAGGTTGGTGCAATCGCCCCGTCCGTCGTGCTGCTGGCCTACCTCCTGGTGCACATCACCCAGCACACCATCGGGCGGCATTTCCACTTTGGTGAAGAGACGCACTCGGTTTCCGAGCTCGTCAGCATGTCGGCACTCGTCGGCCTGCTCATGCACACCTTCGTCGACGGCGTCGCGGTGGCGAGCGGTTTGCGCGTCAGCACTGGACTCGGCGCACTGGTGTTCGTGGCCGTGCTGTTGCACAAATTTCCCGAGGGCGTCGCGATCTCCAGTCTCTTTCTTGCCGCGGGAGCGGGGCGGCGACGAGCGCTGTTGTCAGCCGCGGCGCTCGGCGCAATGACGATTCTCGGGGTGCTCGTCACCAGCCAGTGGGCGTTTTTGCGCACGTACGGCCTGGCCATTTCGGCCGGAGTCACGCTGTACGTCGGGGCGTCGAACCTCGTGCCCGAGTTTCAGGATCGACCGGGTCTGCGGATTCCGGCGAGCTTCGTCGGCGGCTGCGCCCTGTACTTCGCGGCGCGCGCGGTCGCGATCACGTAGAGCAGTCGATCATGGCCGAGCGGAAGAAGCGCATGGACGAAGAGGCCGCGAGCGGACGCGGGACATCGTCGCTGTTCGAGCGCACGATGCCGCAGCCGCTCGCGGCCCGCATGCGGCCGCGCACGCTCGACGAGATTGTGGGGCAGCAGCACTTGCTTGGTCCCGGCAAGCCGCTGCGCGAATCGATCGAGCAGGGGGCCGTCTCCTCGATGATTCTCTGGGGTCCGCCCGGCACCGGCAAGACGACGATCGCCCGCGTCATCGCGCGCTACACCGATCGCGAGTTCGTGTCGTTTTCGGCGGTGACCGAGGGCGTGCCGCGCGTACGCGAGATCGTCGCGGAAGCCGAAGGGCGGCGGCGCCTCGGACGCGGAACGATCCTGTTCGCCGACGAGATTCACCGCTTCAACAAGGCGCAACAGGACGCGTTCCTTCCGCACGTGGAAGCGGGCACGATCACGCTGATCGGCGCGACCACCGAGAATCCGTCGTTCGAGATCAACGGCGCGCTGCTATCGCGCGTTCGGGTGTTCGTGCTCGAGCCGCTTACTGCCGCGGATCTCCGCGCGCTGCTCGAGCGCGCGCTGAGTGATCGGGAGCGTGGGCTCGGGGAGCTCGGCCTGCACGTCGACCCCGATGCGCTCGATCTGCTTTCCGAAGAGGCGGACGGCGATGCGCGCCGCGCGCTCACGGTGCTCGAAGCGGCGGCGAGCCACGTCGGCGCCGACGGTCACGTCACCGTCGACGTGGCTCGCGATGCGCTGCAGCTCCGGTTCGCGCGCTACGACAAGGGCGGCGAAGAGACGTACAACATGCTCAGCGCCTTTCACAAGAGTTTGCGC
>JAICKA010000254.1 GCA_025928185.1 Gemmatimonadaceae bacterium | reverse complement strand
GTGATCGCGGTTTCGCGTGCGGCCGCGGATCTTCTCGGGCCGGCCGGCGTTGCGCCGCAGTCGGTCGACGTGATTCCTGGCGGCGTCGACATCGCACGCCGCGTCGCGCCGGCGTCGGCCGAGCTGCTCGCGTCGCTCGGTGTTCGCGGCGGCGGGCCGCTCGTCGTCTGGGTCGGCGCGCTCACGGCGGAAAAGGACCCCGAGACGTTCGCGCGTGCGGTCGCGGTCGCGGCGGCGCGAGTACCGGGGATGCAGGCGCTGCTCGTCGGCGACGGCGTGCGGCGTGGCAACGTGTCGCGCATCATCCACGAGCTGAGAATGCGCGAGACGATTCATCTGGCCGGGTTTCGCACGGATGTCGACGAGCTGCTCGCCGCCGCCAGCGTCCTTGCATCCAGCTCGCGCATCGAAGGGCTGCCGCTGGTGATCATGGATGCGTTCGTGCTCGGCGTGCCCGTGGCGGCAACGGCTGGCACCGGCGTACCGGAGCTCGTCACGGACGGCGTGACCGGCCTGCTCGCCCCGGTGGATGACGCCAATGCGCTCGGGAACGCGATTGGCCGGCTGCTCGAGGATGCCGCACTGGCGTCCGGGATTCGCAAGCAGGCGAGGGTGCGCGTCCGCGACTACTCCATCGAGCGAACGGTGCGTTCGACGATCACGGTTTACGAGCGGGTGCTGAGCGCCGCCGGCTGATCCCGCACCGTCGACGCGAATTCCTCGAGCTCGGCGTCCGTCACCGGAGCGCCATACAGCTCCTGCCACTTTCTCGCCGACCGGAGCAGCCGTTCGAGATTGGCGTCGAGAATCTCCGACTCGCGGCCGCCGAACTTCACGCGGTCGACGTCGATGACGAGCGCCTCGCGCTGAGCGTCGGGCCGATCGTGCAATAGTACATTCTTCACGTTGAGGTCGTGGTGGCGCGCACCGGCCTCGCTCAACGTGCGCACGACTTCGGCGGTTGCCAGCCAGGTGCGTGCCCGTTGCGCCGAATCGCGCGACATCATCATCACCGCGAGGTCGAAGCTGTCCGGCACTTCGCGCGTCATCACGTCCACGCGTTGCAAGCCGGCCGGCGCGCGATACAGCACGTAGCCGAGCATCACCGGCGTCGGGACCCGCGCGGCGCGCAAGCGCTCGGACATCAGCAGCTCGTGTGGCGCGCGCGTCGGCGGCCGGAACAGGTCGCGGGTGATCGGCGCCAGCTTGCCGCCGTGATGGTTGTGTCGCACGACGACGCGCTCCACGTCGTCGGGCAGCGGCGCGGCATAGACGACGCCGCGGCCGGCCAGCCAGCGAACGTCGGGATGGTTGGCGGCATAGCGATACAACGTGTGCGCCTCGTGCAGCGCCTCGCGCACCGCGTCGGCCACGTGCTCGACGCACGTCACCTCCGCCTTCCGGACCGTGAACCGGACGAAGTCCGGCGGCAGCGGGTCGGCGGCCATCAGTCGAGCACGACGCGATAGATCTTGACCTTCTGGCTCTTGTTCTTGAGCGGCATCGGCGGGCAGGCGGCGAGGCGCGGCGGTTCGTGAAGCGCGCGGCGCATTGCATCGGTGACGAGGATTTCGCCGGCGCCGGCAGCCGAGCAGAGTCGGCTCGCGGTGTTCACCGTGTCGCCGATGACCGTGAACTCGAGACGCCGCTCGGAGCCGATGTTGCCGGCGAACGCCTCGCCAAAATTGAGTCCGATGCCGATCTGCAGCTCGGGCCGCCCGCTGGCGTGCCAGCGCGCATTGAGCGCACCGAGGGCACGCATCATGTCGATTGCCGCGGCCATTGCCTTGTCGGCATCGTCCTGACCGCCGATTGGCGCGCCCCACTGCGCCATCACGGCGTCGCCGATGAACTTGTCGAGCGTTCCCTCATGACGAAACACGCAATCGACCATTTGCGTGAAGTACTCCGTCAGCAGACTCGCCATGTCGTCCGGGCGCATCGTCTCGGCGAGCGCCGTGAAGCCGCGAATGTCGCTGAACAGCACGGCAACCTGCCGCTTGTCGCCGCCGAGCCGAATCGACTCGGATGACTCGGCAATGCGCTTGGCGAGCTGCGGCGTGAAGAAGCGCTCGAAGTTGCTGCGCGTCACCAGCTCGCGCTGGATGCGTTGCGCGAACTGGCCGTTCTCGATCGCCACCGCGGCAATGCCGGCAAACGCGATGCAGAACTCGAGATCGTCCTCGTCGAACCGGTGCGACGTCGTCACGTTGTCGACGTAGAGCACGCCCAGGACCTTGTCCTCGCTGGCGATC
>JAICKA010000078.1 GCA_025928185.1 Gemmatimonadaceae bacterium | reverse complement strand
CGTCGATCCCAATGACCGGCAACACGTCTACACGCTCGGCTCCAACCGTGGTTTCTATTTCTCTGATGACGGCGGCACGAAGTTCACCGAGCGGTTCAGCGACGTGCACGGCGAGGACCACGCGTTGTGGGTGGATCCCGCGGACGGCAATCACCTGATCATCGGCGGCGACGGCGGCGTGTCGATCTCGTGGGACCGCGGCCACACGTGGGATTTCCGGCGCAACATGCCGATCGGCCAGTTCTACGAGGCCGACGTCGACAACAGCGTGCCATTCCGCATCTGTGGCGGCCTGCAGGACAACGGCGTGTGGTGCATTCCGAGCGCGGTACGCGACCGCAACGGCATTGCGGATCGTGACGCCTGGAACATCGGCGGCGGCGACGGCTTCCATGCGCTGTTCGACCCGGCAAACAACAATCTCGTGCTCCAATCGTCGCAGAACGGCAACGCGGCGTGGGTGAACCTCGCGACGCTCGAGCGGCACAGCGTGCGACCGGGGACGGGCGACCGTCCACCGCTGCCGCCGGCGCCCTCCGGCAACGAGTATCGCTGGCTGTGGGACACGCCGATGATCGTCTCGCCGACAAATCCCAGGGTCTGGTACATGGGCGCGCAGTATCTGTTCAGGAGCTCGAACCGTGGCTCGAGCTGGCAGAAGATCAGTCCCGATCTCACGCTCCACATCGATCGAGATACGCTGAAAATGATGGGCGCCGTCGTGCCGCACGACGCGCTGTCGCGTAACGACGGTCAGGAGGCGTACGGCTCGTTGTCGACGATCGGCCAGTCGCCGCTCGACTCGATGCTGATCTACACCGGCAGCGACGACGGCCAATTGCAGCGCACGCGCGACGGTGGAAAAACCTGGACGAACCTCACCGCAAACATTCCCGGCTTGCCGCCTCGCACCTACGTGAGCGGCGTGCTGCCGTCGAAGTACAAGGCCGGACGCGTGTATGCCACGTTCGACGGCCATTTCAATGACGACTACAAGCCGTATGTGTACGTGAGCGACGACTACGGTGCGACGTGGCGCTCGCTCGCCGCGGGACTTCCCGAAACGTCCGTGAATCGGATTCGCGAGCACCCGAGCGATCCGCGCCTGCTCGTGCTGGCGCACGCGCGTGGTTTGGACTTCTCGAATGACGGCGGCGCCACCTGGCACCCGCTGACGACGAACATGCCCACGGTGCCGGTGAACGACATCGTCTTTCAGGCGCGCGACAACTCGCTCGTCGCGGCGACGCACGGCCGCGGGCTGTGGGTGCTTGACGACGTCGGCCCGCTCGAGACGCTGACGGCGACCGCGATCGCCGCGCCGGCGACGCTCGTGCCAACGCACGCCGCGCGCCTGATGTCGACGCACGCACCGCAAGCCTGGTACGGCGCGGGCGAGTTCTTTGCGCCGAACCCGGACTGGGATGCGGCAATCGAGTACAGCCTGCGCGACGCGGCGGCCGGCCAGACGACCATCACCGTGACGGACGCCGCGGGCCACGTGATCAGAACGCTGCACGGACCGGCGGCCGCCGGGCTCGATCGCGTCGACTGGGATCTACGCTACGAGCCGCCCGTCGACTCGGCGGATCTGCAGCCGGCGAGCGGCCGCGGGGGAGCGGGAGGACGCGGTGGCCGTGGCGGCGGAGGTGGACGCGGTGGGCCGCCGGCGGCGGTGCAGGTTGGCTTTCCGAGCCGCGGTGGCGGCGGTGGTCGCGGCGCCGCGCCGCTCGGGCCGCTGGTGATGCCAGGCCGGTACGCGATTCGCGTTTCCGTTCCCGGAATCGCGACGCCGCTCGCCGGCAGCGTGTCCGTCGAGGCCGATCCGTTGCCGGCGTTCAGCGCGGCGGATCGGGCGGCTCGTCAGAGTATTTTGATGCGAGAATATGAATGGACGAAAGCGATCGGTCGGGCGCGCGGCGCGGCTCGCGAGCTGATGAGCCAACGGTCGGCCATCAAGGCCGACATCGGCGGCGCGCGCGGCGATTCGCTCGACGCGCAGATTGCACGTCTGGCGACGGAGGCCGATCGCGCGTTCACGGCGGTGAGCGCGCCGCGCGGTGCGATCGAGGGCTGGAGCGGTTTGCCGACGCTGGACGAACGTGCGGCGCTGGACCATGCGATCGCGGACGCGCGTACGGCGATCGGCACCCTGGATCGCCTCGTCACGTCCGGCATTCCGTCCGCATACCGCGCGGCGGGCGCCACCTGGGCTCACCCCGTCGCCGCCCTCGCGCCGCCGCCTCGGTAGCGGCCGTTGTAGAATGCTCATGACGCGCGCCGGGCTCGTGATGGTCGCACTGGCGATGCTCGGCGCGTCGTCCGGTGCCGCACCCTACCCGTGCGGCGGCGGCCCGTGCGGTCATGGCGCGTGGCCGCCGGCATCGTGGCGTCCGTACGCCGCCGGAAGCGCGTTCAATCGCCGAATTCCCGCACGTGCGCCGCGGCTGGCGACCTCGGCGCGGATCATCGCGCGAATCCTCGGCGACATCGCGGCGAACGATCAGCCGGGCAACCTGCTGACACCGCAGAACGGGATCGCCGGCTGGCCGACGTACTGGGGCCGCGCGACCGATCCGGTGTATACCATCCACTGCACCCATGCGCAGTGGGGCCGATGCAGTGTCGAAGGCATGCGCGTGCACGCGCCGGCCGGTGCGGTGATTCAGGGTGGGAACAACGCGCCACGCTCCACCGATCGCCACCTCACGATCATCGACCAGACGAGCGGTCGCGAGATTGATCTGTGGCACGTCGACGAGTCGCCGCTGCCGCCGGGCGGCGGCCGCATCACCGCCGAATTCGGCGGCTACACCATGCTGAACGGCGATGGACGCGAGATCGGCACCGGCGAAGGCACGGCGTCACGACTCGGAAACATCGCCGGCCGCGTACGGCTCGAGGAGCTCGAGGCGGCCATCGCCAGCCATGGCTACATGCATCACGCGCTGTCGATCGTCGTCGACTGCACGAGCGGCGGCACGGTATACCCGGCCGGCGACAATCCCGGGCAGGTATGCAAGTCTCCTCATGACGCCCCGCCCATGGGCGCGCGGCTCCATCTCGACCTGCCGCTCGCCGCGGTGAACGCGCTGCCGATCCCCGAATGGAAGAAGGTGTTCCTGCGCACGCTGGTCGTGTACGGCGCGATCATCGACGACACGGGTTCCAACTTCTACTTCGACTGGCAGATCGAGTCGGATCTTCAATACAGAAGCGTGAATGGCAGCTCTCCCTGGCTCGCATTCGGCGAGCGTCAGCACGCCATTCCGCACAACGACTGGGTGCACGACACACACTGGCCGGGCGGAGGAACCTACACCGGCACCTGGCAGCGAACGAACGACGGAATCGACTGGACGACGACGGTGTGGAGCAAGCTGGAGGTGGTGGACCCGTGCGTGTCGCGCGGGAGCTGCTGACGGTGAGCTGCGAGACGGCCGCTCGGGTGACCACCTGGTGCTTCACGGGCGTGGTTTGTCTAGCTGGCGAGTCCAAGCTGTAAGCTGCGAGTCGTGAGTCTCGAGCTGCGAGTCTTGGACCGAGTCCTGAGCGAGGTTGAACCGAGCTCCGAGGGGTGATCCGAGCTCCGAGGGGTGATCCGAGCTCCGAGGGGTGATCCGAGCTCCGAGGGGTGATCCGGGCTCGGAGGGGTGAACCGAGTCTTCGGCGAGCGTCCGGTGCCTGGATGGAGGCGAGCGGTCACCCGGCCTGGAGTACCGACGCGAGAACACGTTTGCGCAGTCCATACAGCATTCGGCGAACCTCGACCGCCTCTGCGCCGAGCGCGTCGGCTTCGCGCGCGGCAAGTGCCTGCCTATCGGACGCCGTTCGAAGGTGGTACTCCGTCTCGTTGGCCGACTTGATGGCGATGTCGAGGTAGCGCGCCAATTCCTTCTGCGAAGCCGCACCGCATCCTTCGACGATGTTCGCGGCAATCGAATCGGCGGCGCGCGTGAGCTGTGACTTCAGCGAAACAAAGTCACCCGTGGCGAAGCCACGGCTCGCCTCGTGAACGCCGATCGCAAGCGCATGCGCGCGTTGCCACACCAGAAGCTTGTTGTAGTCTCGCATGGCGCCAATCTGCGGCGCTCACCTTCAGCGCACGGCATCGAACCGCTGCACGCATGCGCATTTCATTCCCAGCTCAGGACTCGGCGCAAGACTCGCAGCTCGGAGCTCGGTTCAACCTCGCTCAGGACTCGGTCCAAGACTCGCAGCTCGAGACTCACGACTCGCAGCTTACAGCTTGGACTCGCCAGCCCCCGAGCAACCACATCCACCGTCAACCTCAGCCAGCCCGATCGACTCGCAGCTCACCATGCCCAGTCCACGCCGGGCACCCGCGCGAAGTTCACCCCCATCGCCGCCAACCGCGCCCCTTGCTGGCCGATCCGTCGCCGAAAGCTCTCCCAGTCGACCAACGTCGACGGCGTCCAGCCCACTTCGGCCAGCGCGGCCAGTCGTGGAAACGCCATGTACTCGTAGTCGGCGCGCGTGAGCAGCGTCTCCGCCCACAGCGGCCCTTCCACGCCGAGAATCGACGACTCGCCGACGCCGGGAATCTGCGTCGCCGGATTCCACTCGTACGTTCGGCGTAACGTCACGATTCCGGCCCACGCGAGGCCGAGCACGTCGCTGCTGTCGAACTTCTGGTCGATGTACGCGTGCGCCGCGGGCGACATGATCACCATGCCGCCGCGCTGCGCCTGCAGCTGCACGGAGTCGGCATGCCAGTGCTGCACGATCGTGTTCGGCGAGAGATTCGCCGGCGCGATCTCGCTCCAGCCGATCATGCGCGGACCCGCGGCTGTGACGATCTGCTGGACCCGCGCGATGAATCCTCGGTACTGATCCGGCGACAGATTTCGCACTTCGTCGCCTCCAATGTGGAAGTATGGCGTCGGCGCGGCGGCAACGATCTCGCGCACCACGTCGTCGATGAAACTGTAAACCGTATCCTTCGATACGCAGAGCGAGTTGGGCGGACCGCCGACGGCAGTGAACGGCGGCGGCGCGACGCCGTCGCACGTCAGCTCCGGGTAGGATACCAGTGCCGCGTTGGTGTGCCCCGGCATGTCGATCTCGGGCACGATCGTCACGTAGCGCGAACGGGCGTAGGCGACGATGTCGGCGTACTGCTCCTGCGTGTAGTAGCCGCCCGGCGCGCCGCCAATGGCCGTTTGTCCGCCGACGGCCGTCAGCTCGGGCCACTCCTTGATCTCGATTCGCCAGCCCTGGTCGTCGGACAGGTGCAGGTGCAATCGATTCATCTTGTACAGCGCCAGCAGGTCGACGAAGCGCTTGACGTCCGCCGCCGGCAGAAAATGGCGCGACACGTCGAGCATCGCGCCGCGCCATGCGTAGCGCGGATGGTCGACGACGTGCACCGCCGGCATGATCAGCCGCCGCGCGCGCGCCGCCGGATGCTCCACCGACGCCGGCAGAAGTTGCCGCAGCGTCTGCACGCCGTAGAACAGCCCCGCCGGCCGCGCGGCGACGATGCGGACCTGCGCCGTCGTCGCCGTGAGCTCGTACCCTTCCAGTCCGAGATCGGACCGCGCAGAATCGAGCGCCAGGCCGATGCTCGAGTCGGGCAGCACGGTACCGGGCGCGAGCCGTCGCGCGGTCACTCCGGCCTGCGACGAGATCAGATTGGCGGCATAGTCGCCGATCGCCTGCACCTCCGCCGGCGCCAGCGAGTCCACGTACACGCCGGTGCGCGGCGTGATGAGAAAACTGTCACGGCTCGCCACCGCGAACGTGACGGGCGCCGGGATCACCGCCGGCGCGTTGCGCCGATTCACCGGACTGGGGCCGGTGACCGGGCGATAGCAGGCAGCGAATGTTGCGGCGAAAACGATGGTGCTTGCGGCGGCGAGCTTCACGGGCGACTCCGGTGCGCGGCGGATCTGAATTCGAACTATTATAGTACGTCGAAAGATCTCGACCGTGTAACCGCCCGACGCCGCCGTCGTAGACCAGCACACCGCCTCCTGGGACTGACTGATGCCCTCGCTCATCCTCAATCTCGCTGCGCCGAGTGGCTCGCCAGGCAGGTCTTCATCAGGATCGCGCGCCGTGCTCGTGCTGCCCAAACGCCGCTGATGCGCTACGTCGCGTTTCTTCGGGCCATCAACGTCGGCGGCCACACGGTCAAGATGGACCGCCTCCGCGAGTTGTTCGAGGGGATGGCCTTCCGCAACGTGGAGACCTTCATCGCGAGCGGTAATGTGCTGTTCGACTCCGCGGCGAAACCCGCGTCGCTCGAGACAAGGATCGAGCGCCAGCTCGAGCATGCGCTCGGCTTTCCCGTCGCGACGTTCCTCCGCACCGCCGGCGAAGTGCGCGAGCTCGACGCGTTGGACGTGTTCCCCGGCGCCGCCGAGTTGCCCAAACCCCACCTCGTGCAGGTGGGCTTTCTCAAGGCGCCATTGCCCGCGCCGGCGCTCGCCATGGTGCAGTCACTCTGCGATGACGTGAACCATTTTCGCGCCATCGGCCGCGAGCTGCACTGGCACTCGGCCGATCGCGTCACGATCCTCCGGCTCACGGGCCCGGCGCTCGAGCGCAAGCTCGGCGCGCAGGTCACGTTCCGGAGTGTGAACACGGTTCGGCGGCTGGGTGGTCTGCTGGCGCGCGGTTGAACATTAAGAACGACGTCGCGATTGCATCGACTCACGCTGCGTCATAGTATCGTTACATGAGAATTCTCTTTTCGCTGGCGAGTGCGCTGCTCGCGGCGCCGCTCTGCGTTGGACGCGCGCAGGAGCCCCGCCGACTCGAACAGCCCGACTCCATTCCGTTCGAGCTCGCGCGTGACTTGCTGGCCGCCGGTTGGTTCGGTGGTGAGCCGCAGATTCTAGTCGGCTCTGCGCCTGCTTGGGTGGACCGGCTCCTGTACGTTCCGAACGGCGGACATGTGCTTGGGTCGGCATTCCTCGGGCAGTCGGTAGTCGCAATCGTGCAGGTACCACCAGGCGCTGACACATCGACGACCACGCTGAAGTCTGAATTCCTTCGGCGGGGGTGGTCAGTACCGCCAATTCCTACGTACGGCGGAGGTGGATTCCGGCCAGCCTCTTCGCTGATGATCAGCTCGCACACCTTTTGTGCCGATCAGCACGTACTCAATGCGTACACGCGGCAGCATGCCGGCACTGATGTGTTTCTGGTCGAGCACATCTCTACCAGTCAGGGGTATAGCGTCTGCCATCCGCCGCAGCCTCCGCAGCCAATGCTCCGGTCTCCATTTCCAATGCTCATCGAGCCGCCGATCGCGCCCGGCCTGCCGTCGACGAGTGACTGCCGAGTCGGAGGCACCAGCAACTCCATGGGTACGGGCGCGACAATCCGTGCTGCAATGTCACCGAGGGGGCTTCTCGACTACTTCGGACGGCAGCTGGCCGATTCCGGCTGGCAATCGATGGCCCCAGCGGGGTCGACGGTCATCGGCAGGTGGGCGATCGCGGACATCGTCGGCACACACCGAGAGGTGACGCTCACGGTGACACCGTCCCAGAACGACGTTGACTGTGTTCAGGCGTATATGGAAGTGCGACTCTTCAAGAAACCATAAGCGTTCCGCACTGGCGGCTGCGGCGCGTCCGTCGTCACGGCCGGGCCAGCGAGTCCGCCATCGCGCGCACCCGAGACCACGACGTACGCGAGGGAAGCCAGCGAGATATCGGCATGCCGCGCGGCGCAAGCGTATCGGCCGGCGGCCCGGTGAGCGCGATCGGCGACATTACTTCGTCCTGCAGCCGCCAGACGAATCCGCAGTGAATCCAGTCGTCGCTCGCGCGATGGAACGCCAGCCAGAGCGTGTCGACCACCGGCTGCGCGATCACCATGTCAGCCTTGGCGTAGTTTCCGTCGGATGTCGATGGATCTCCTTCGACGCTGAGCAGAGGCCGACGCCGCATTCAGCGGCGTCGTGCCCGCCCTCGTTGCTTCACGCGCTGTGGTGCTGTCCATGCTCGGCCGCTCGGCGTTTCGAACACCGAGGCCGCTGTCTGTGCGGTCAGATGAATCGCTCCGTCGCGCACAAGCGAGTCCCCACACTGCAGCGGCGATGAATGCCAGGCGGTGTCGACTGTATAGAGCCATTAGGTCTCCACGCAGGGCGTGCAGCCATGCGAGCCGTATCAGCAACAGCAAATTCGTCTGACGAACCGTCGTGCGGTTCGCCCGGTTCCGGGCCGGGTCCTTGCAATCTCGAGCCTGCGTCAAACAAGCCGGAGGGCCAGATGCCATCGTCGTGGAGCAACAAGGACGAACGCAAGTACGAGCACATCAAGGAAGGCTACGAGGAACGCGGCAAGAGTGAGGACACCGCGGAAGAGATCGCCGCACGCACCGTGAACAAAGGTCGTCGCGAGGAAGGCCGTACGCCCAATTCCCGCACGGAAGGGACCGGCAATCCGCGGCACAGCCTCGAGTCGCGCTCGAAGGACGAGCTCGAGAATCGCGCCAAGGAGCTGCACGTCAAAGGGGCGAGCAGCGAGACCAAGGACGAGCTCGTGCGCGATATCCGGAAAAAGGAAGAGTAGGCTGGATCAACCTGCAATCAGTGCCTTGGCGGCGGGACCTCATGGCACTGATCCGCCGCATATTCTCACACGATCCCTCGAGCGCCACGTTATGCGGGCACGTGATGGTGGTGATGACGCCTTCGCACGGCGCGACCGGCATGTTGCATACCGGCCGTGCCCGCGTGCAGTATGTCTACCACCTCATCCTCGTGCATGCCGCATCCCATGCGACTCTCCTCGCTCGCCGCCTTGCTCTCGCTTGCCCTCCTCGCGCCGGCGGCGTCGAGCGCCCAGGCGCCGATCGCCGACATTCTCCTCCACGGCGGCACTGTCGTCGACGGCACCGGTGCACCGCCTCGACGTGCCGACGTCGCGATCACCGGCGACCGCATCACCTTCGTCGGCAATGCCGCGGCTGCGCATCTCACCGCGCGCCGAAGCATCGATGTCACCGGTCTGATCGTCGCCCCGGGCTTCATCGATCCGCACACCCATACGCTCGAGGACCTGTCCAGCGCCGCTCGCCGCGGCAATGTGAATTATCTCATGCAGGGCGTGACGACCGTCGTCACGAACAACGACGGCGGCGGCACGATCGAGATCGGCAAGACGCTCGCGAAGTGGACGCGCGACGGCATCGGAACGAATGCGGCGCTCTATATCGGCCAGGGCTCCGTTCGCCGAGCCGTCATGGGCATGTCGCCAGCCGCACCCACCGCCACGCAGCTCGACTCGATGCGCGCGCTCGTCGCGCGCGGCATGCGCGAAGGTGCCATTGGCATGTCGACTGGCCTCTATTACGCGCCGGGCAGCTACGCGAACACCGACGAAGTGATCGAGCTCGCGAAAGTCGCGGCGCGTGCCGGTGGTCTCTATGACACGCACATGCGCGACGAGAGCTCATATACGATCGGCCTCATCGGCTCCGTCAACGAGACGCTGCGCATTGCACGCGAAGCCCACATCCCCGTGCACATCTCGCACATCAAGGCACTCGGCGCCGACGTGTGGGGCCTCAGCGATTCGGTGATCAAGATCATCGATGCCGCGCGCGCGAGCGGCATCAATGTGACCGCGAGCCAGTATCCGTATCTCGCGTCCGGTACCAGCGTCGGCGCGTCGCTCCTGCCGCGCTGGGCGGAGGCCGGCGGACGCGATTCGCTGCGCGCCCGGATCGCCAATCCGGCGACGCACGCGCGACTGGTCGCCGACATGACGCGCAATCTCCAGCGCCGCGGCGGCGCGTCGACGCTGCTCATCACCGCGACGAAGGACAGCACGATTCGCGGCAGAAACCTGGCGCAGGTCGCGGCGGCCCGACACGAATCGCCGATCGATGCGGCAATTCAGATCGTGCAGCAGGGCGACGCCAGCGTCGCCTCGTTCAACATGAAGGAATCCGACCTCGAGCACTTCATGGTGCAGCCGTGGGTCGTCACCTGCTCCGACGGATCGGACGGTCATCCGCGCAAGTACGGCACGTTCCCGCGCAAGCTGCGCGAGTTCGTCTTCGACAAACCACTCCTCACCCTGCCACAAGCCGTGCGCTCATCGAGCGGAGAAACGGCGGCGATCCTCGGCTTCACCGATCGCGGTGTGCTCGCCATCGGCAAGTACGCCGACGTGATCGCGTTCGATCCCAGGACGGTCCGCGATCTCGCGACGTATGAGAACCCGAAAGTGCTCGCGACCGGCATGCGGTATGTCATCGTGAACGGCAAGGTCGCGGTGGACGGCGGCAAGTACAACGGAACACTCGCCGGGCGCACGCTGCAGCGGGCGGGCACGCCGGGCGCGGCGATACCAGCGTCATCCGCGTCACCGGCCGCACCCGCGACGCCGGCGCCCGATTACGCGGCGCACGTCGAGGTGCGTCGCACCACGTACGGCGTTCCACACATCAAGGCTGACAACCTCGCCGCCGCCGAGTATGCGCTCGCGTACGTTCAAAGTGAGGACTACGGCTCGCGCGTCGCCTTCGACCTGCTCAAGTCGAGCGGACAGATGGCGCGCTGGTTCGGCCACGACAGCATCGAGCACGACTTCACCGGCCGTCTGGCCTACGCGCGCGCGGTCGAGACGTTTCCGCGCCTCGAACGCGCCACGCGCGACGTATACGAGGGTTTCGCCGCCGGCGTGAATCGCTACATCGAGCTGCACCCGGATGAGTTTCCGCCCGGCTTTGCTCCGCATTTCACCGGCTACGACATTCTCGCTCACGACGTCAGCATCGCCACCGCGAACCAGGCGGCAAAGTTTCTCTCCCGCATCAATCCGGCGGACTATGGGAGGCGGCGCAAGGCTGGCCCGGCGGCCGAACCGAACGCCGCCGAAGGTGCGATGCCGGGCGGCGAAGGCGTCGACCTGCCGGACGAAGGGTCGAACGCCTGGGCATTTGCGCCGAGTCGCACGAAGCCCGGCCACGCCATTCTGCTCCGCAATCCGCATCTCCAATGGAACGCCGGCTATTACGAAGGTCATATGGAAGTGCCCGGCGTCGTCGACTTCTACGGCGACTTTCGAATCGGCGGACCGTTCGGCGTGATCGGCGGGTTCAATCGTGACCTCGGCTGGTCCACCACCAACAACGCGCCGCTGCTCGAGCAGATCTACGCGCTCGACGTCGACTCCACGCGCGCCGATCACTACCTGTTCAACGGCGCGTCGGTTGCCATCGAGCACACGCCGGTCTCGGTCGAGTTCAGGAATGGGAGCGGCCTCTCGATCGAAACGCGCGACGCGCTCTCGACGCCGCTCGGGCCCGTCGTCTACCGCGGCAACGGCAAGATCTACGTACTGAAGGCCGCCGACGACCGGGAATTCCGTGGCGGCGAGCAGTTCCTGCACATGATGCGCGCACGCTCGCTCACCGAGTGGAAGGCAGCCATGCGCATGCGCGACCGCGTCAACTCGAGCTTCACCTACGCCGACCGCGCCGGCAACATCTTCTACGTGTGGAACGCGTCGATTCCCGCGCTGCCGCAGGCGAGCGGCGGAGATACCGCGGCAGTTCCGGCGCACGACAGCGCCGATGTGTGGACGCGCTACATCTCATGGGACTCGCTGCCGCAATTGTTGAATCCAACGGGCGGCTACGTGCACAACGAGAACGATTCGCCGTATTACACGAACATGCACCAGGTGCTCGATCCCGCGAAGTACCCGGCCTACTTCCCGGAGCCCAACCTCGGGTTGCGCAGCCAGCTGGCGATCGATCTCATCGACACCAACGACAAGTTGAGCCTGCAGGACGTGCTGGCGCGCAAGTACTCGTATCGCATGCTGCTCGCCGATCGCGTGCGCGACGATCTCGTCGCCGCCGTGCGCGCGTCCCATCCCGCGCCGGAAGTCGCCGCGGCGGCCGATATGATCGCCGCGTGGGACAAGACCGTCGCGCCGACCAGCCGCGGCGGCGTTCTATTCGAGATCTGGTGGCGACGCTACATCGCCGGTACGAAAGCCGACACGATGTACGCGCAGTCGTGGACGACCAGCGCTCCCACCACGACGCCTCGTGGTATTCGCTTTCCCGAGCGCGCCGTCGCCGCGTTCGTCTGGGCCGTGCACGAGACGGCGCAGCGCTACGGTCGCGCCGACGTCGCCTGGGGCGACGTGCACCGCATGCGCATCGGCGACGTCGACGTGCCGGTCGGCGGATGCAACGGCGACATCGGGTGCTTTCGAGTCCTCTGGTACAAGG
>JAICKA010000169.1 GCA_025928185.1 Gemmatimonadaceae bacterium | reverse complement strand
GAGCTGCGAACCGAGCGAGTTGGCCAAGCCGATGCGCTGCGCCTCGCCGCCGGAGAGCGTGCGCGTGGCGCGTTGCATCGTGAGATAATTGAGGCCCACGTCGCAGAGGAACTGGACGCGATCGCGCGCTTCCTTGAGAATGTGCGCGGCGACCTGGCGCTCGAAGTCGCTCAGCGTGAGCGTCTCGAGCCACTCATGTAATCGATCGACCGGCAGCTCGCAGATCTCGGCGATCGTACGCCCGGCGACGCGCACCTGGAGCGCTTCCGGCTGCAGCTTGGTGCCGTGGCAGTCCGGACACTCCTGCGCCGTTTGATACTGCCGCAGAAACACGCGGATGTACTGCTTGTACTTCTTCGCCTCGAGATCGACGAGGAACGGAAAGATGCCCTTGTAACCGCGCGCCTTGGCATTGAGCAGCTTGTGGCGCGCCGTCGCGGAGAGCTTCTCCCACGGGGTATCCATCGAGATGCCCTCGCGCTTGGCGAATTCGGCGAGGGCGCGGCGCTTGTTCTCGTAGCGGGGCTTGGTCCACGGATCGATCGCGCCATCGCGCAGGCTGCGCGTGGGGTAGGGCACGATGAGCGTTTCGTCATACTCCAGCGTGGCGCCGAACCCGTTGCAGCGCGGGCAGGCGCCGCGCGGGCTGTTGAACGAGAACAGTTGCGGCGTCGGCGCCGGCGCGCGCGTGCCGTCATTCGCGCACTCGTAGCGTTCCGTGAACCGGAGCACCGCCGACGGCTTCGGCGTGAGCCGGGTTCGAACGGGCTCCGTGAACAGGATGACGCAGTCGCCATCGCCTTCGCGGAATGCCGTGCCGACGGCTTCCGGCAGGCGGCCGCGCGCGCCCTCGTCCACCGCGAGCCGGTCGACGACGACCAGCAACTGTTTGGCGAACGTGACGTCGATTGCTTCGGTGAGCAGATCGTCGAGATGCTTGACCGCGCCGTCCACGGCGAGGCGGAGAAACCCCTGGGCGCGCAGGTTCTCGACCGCGACTTCGTGCGTGACTTCGGGCGACAGCACGAGCGGAAAGGTGACGTGAAAGCGCGTCCCGGCCGGTAGCGCCATGAGCGTGTCCGTGACCGACTGCACGGTATCGGGGCGCATCTCGCGGCCGCAGAGTGGGCAGAAGGTGCGGCCGACGCGCGCCCAGAGGAGCCGCAGATAGTCGTAGATCTCGGTGGCCGTGCCGACTGTCGACCGCGAGGTCTTCGTGGGATTCTTCTGCTCGATCGCGACGGCTGGCGACAGCCCCTCAATGGCGTCGACGTCCGGCTTTTCCATGCGCTCGAGGAATTGCCGGGCGTAGGCCGAAAGCGATTCGACGTACCGGCGCTGTCCCTCTGCGTAGATCGTATCGAAGGCGAGCGACGACTTGCCGGAGCCGGATGGTCCGGTGACCACCGTGATCGCGCGACGCGGAATCTCGAGGTCGAAGCCCTTGAGATTGTGCTGGCGTGCGCCGCGGACGACGATGGACTCCTTCATCGCTCAAAGTTAACGGTCGGCACCGCCCGAACAAACCGCGAAACGCGCCGCTATCGTCGTCCTCGAACGAGTCGTCCGAACAGCAACAGGATCAGCGCCCCGAAGGTGGCGATGGCGATCGATCGCAGGTCGAGCGTGCCCTGATTCACCGTCCCCCAGCCGAGTCGCGTACCGACCCATCCGCCGATCATCGCGCCGACGATGCCCAGGATGATGGTGAACACGCAACCGGTAGGATCGCGGCCCGGCATGAGAAACTTGGCAATCGAGCCGGCGATCAGGCCGAGCAGCAGCCAGTAGAGCCAGAGGGCCATGAGTCGCGAATGGGGGCGAAGGGCGTGACCGGTGTGCCGTGGGGACGACCCCAAGATACGCACGACAGCGCGCAACGGCCGGCCGCCGACTGGCGAACCGACCGTTGCGCGCTGTCGTCGAACGCGCTCACACGGTTGGCGTGCGGCGGGTGCGGGTCGTGGCGCGGTAGATCCAGAGGAGGATCAATGCGCCGACGATGGCGAGCAGAATGCTCCACAGCGAGAACCCGGTCAGTCCGCTGCCGGTCAGCAGATTTCCGAGGAATCCGCCGAGGAATGCGCCGACGATTCCGATGAGAATCGTAACGATGATGCCACCCGGGTCAGGTCCCGGCATGATGGCCTTGGCGATCGCTCCCGCGATCAACCCCAGCACGATCCACGCGATGATGCCCATTGCATCGTCTCCGGTTGAGGGGGTTCTACGTCGAGGCTGACAGACGCAACGGATGGGCCAGTCCAGTGGGTAGGTGCTAGCGGCCAGGGACTAGTAAGCCACTAGCCACTAGCGTCCAGCGTCTAGCGCCCAGCTACTTTTTCCCCCATGGCCCTTCACGAAGACGACGTCGTTGGCAAAGTGTACGACAGCCGCCTGGTGCGGCGGCTGCTGGTGTATGTGCGACCGTACAAATCGCTCGTCGGGTCCGCGCTCGTCTGTCTGCTGATCGACGGATTGATGCAGCTCGTCGGCCCGATGATGACGCAGCGCGTGATCGACGTCGCGCTGCCGAAGCACGATCTCGGCCTGGTCTGGAATTCGGCGCTCCTGCTCACCGCATCGCTCGTCGTTGCGTTCTTCTGCCAGTACGGCGAGACGATCCTGACCGCCCTGCTCGGGCAGCGTGTGATGCGCGATCTGCGCCGCGACCTGTTCGGTCACGTGCAGCAGCTGCCGGTGGTCTTCTTCGATCGGAATCCGGTCGGACGTCTGGTCACGCGGCTCACGTCGGACATCGAGGCGCTGAACGAGCTGTTCACGGCCGGCGTGGTCGCCGGCCTCGGGGATCTGTTCACGCTGCTGGCGATCAGCGCGCTGATGCTGATCGTCGATTGGCGGCTCGCGCTCGCGTCGTTCGGCGTGATTCCGTTCGTGTACTGGATCTCGCACGTGTTCCGCGCCAAGGTACGCGAGTCGTACCGCGACGTGCGCACGCGGCTGGCGCGGATCAACTCGTATCTGCAGGAGCGCATCACGGGCATGCGCATCGTGCAGCTCTTCGGGCGTGAGACGACGGAAGCGCAGCGCTTCGACAAGCTGAATCACGATCATCTCGACGCGAACCTGCAGTCGATCACGTACTATGCGCTGTATTTCCCGGCGATCGAAGTCCTGACGTCGATCGCGTTGGCGAGCCTGATCGTCGCCGGCGCGCACCGCGTCGAGATCGGATCGCTGACGGTCGGCACGGTCGCGGCCTTCCTGCAACTGGTCCGCCGGTTCTTCCAGCCGCTGCAGGATCTGTCCGACAAATTCAACACACTGCAGCAGGCGATGGCGGCCTCGGAGCGCGTGTTCCGTCTGCTCGACACGGAGCCGGCGGATCTCGGCGCGGTGGCTGGCGTGCCGGCGGCGCTCGCGTCGCCACCGCCGGAAGCCGGTGTGCCGGTACTGCGGCGCGCGGCAACCCGCGGCGTGACGGTGGAGTTCGACGACGTCTGGTTCGCCTACGACATGGCCCATGTCGCGCGCGACGAGGCGCACGCGAATCAGAGCGCGGAGCCCGAGTGGGTGCTCAAGGGCGTGAGCTTCCGCGTGGAACCCGGGCGCACGCTGGCGCTCGTGGGGCACACCGGGGCCGGAAAGACGACGATCATCAATCTGCTGCTCCGGTTCTACGACCCGCAGCGCGGGCGCATCTCGGTGAACGGCGTCGACGTGCGCGACATCCCGGTCTCGGAGCTGCGGTCGCTGATCGGCTACGTGCAGCAGGACATCTTCCTGTTCGCCGGCGACGTGCTGTCGAACATCCGGCTGTCGAATTCGATTGGGGAGGAACAGGTGGCCGCGGCGGCGGCTCGCGTGGGAGCCGACCGGATCATTCGTCGTCTGCCGCACGGGTACAACCAGGTACTTGGCGAACGTGGAGCGTCCATCAGCGTGGGTGAACGGCAGCTGCTGTCGTTCGCGCGAGCGATCGCCGCGGATCCCGCGCTGCTGGTGCTGGACGAAGCGACGAGCGCGGTGGACAGCGAGATCGAAGCGGAGATCCAGCGCGCGCTCTCGGTGTTGATGCAGGGGCGCACGACGATCGCCGTGGCGCACCGACTGAGCACGATCATCGATTCCGACGAGATTCTCGTGCTGCATCACGGGCAGGTGCGCGAGCGCGGCACGCATCGCCAACTGCTGGCGAAACGCGGATTGTACGAGCGACTGTATCGGCTTCAGGCCGGTGCTGCCAGCGAGGCGTTGCAAGCCGGTGCGTGACGCTTGCCAGCGCGAGGGGCGATGGGGTAGCTTCTGCCGGACCAGCTCCATTCCCCGACGCCGGCGACGTGAGCACGCCTGCGCCCCGTTCCCGGATCACGGACCGTCGCGCTGAGCGCATTCCATGCCGGCCATCAAGCTCAACGATCAGCAGTTCGCGCTGCGCACCGGGCAGACGCGGCTCGGCACGGGCGCGGACGCTGACGTGCGGATCGCGAGCACGGGCACGCCCGGCGTCCGCGCGATCGTCGACGTGGCGGGAAATCACGCCGTGATCCGGCGCGCGAGCGACGGGAGCGCCGTGCGCGTGAACGGCGTGCCGCTCGTCGATCCGACGCCGCTGATGCACGGGGACAAGGTGGAGATCGACGGCCAGGCGCTGTTCTACTCGGACGACACCAAGTCCGGCGCCACGCAGCAGATGTCGGCCAGCGCGATCGCCGCGCTGGCGCCGAAGCGCACGCCGTCGCCGCGGGCCACGGCGGCCACGGGCGGCCGACTGGTGTCGCTCGTGGACGGCAAGGAGTACGCGATTCCGGCGACCGGCATCACGATGGGCCGTGACGCAGGCGCGGGCGTGGTCGTGGCGCAGAACGAAGTCTCGCGCAAGCACGCCGAGATTCTTCCGGGGCCGGACGGCTACGTACTGACCGACTTCAGCGCGAACGGCATATACGTCAACGGCACGCGGGTGACGAGGGAGCACCGGCTGTCGCGTGCCGACGTGATCCGGGTCGGCACCGAGGAGTTCCGGTTCTACGCCGATCCATCGCCGGCGATGCG
>JAICKA010000252.1 GCA_025928185.1 Gemmatimonadaceae bacterium | reverse complement strand
GTATTCATCCCGTTCGCGCAAGGGGATTTCCCGAGCGGCGGATTCGTCATTCGCTCGAAATCCGATCCCGCGGCACTCGCGCCGGCGGCGACGCGAGTCCTGCGGCAAGTGGCGCCGCAGCAGCCGATCCAACACGTGATGACGGTGGCGCAGATTCGCGACGAGAGCGTTGCGCCTCGCCGGCTCAATGCGATGTTGGTCTCGTCGTTCGGCGGCCTCGCGCTGCTCGTTGCTGCGGTCGGCATCGCGGGCGTGCTCGCGTTCTCGGTGGGCGCGCGCACCAACGAGATCGGGATTCGCATGAGCCTCGGCGCAGACGCCGGACGCGTGCAGCGCATGATCATCTCCGAGGGCGGACTGCTCGTCGTGCTCGGCCTGACGATCGGCGTGATCGGCGCGCTGTCGTTGTCGCGGCTGATGCAGGGATTGTTATTCGGCGTGCAGCCGCACGATCCGGTAACGCTCGCCGGCGTGTCGGCGGTGATGGCGATCGTCGGGATTCTGGCCTGCTGGATACCGGCGAGGAGCGCGGCGCGGATCGATCCGGCGGTGGCGCTGAGGAGCTAGGCTCAGCGTCGACTCGGGATGAGCAGCGTGTCGCCCGGCTGAATGAGCGAGCCGTCCAGATCGTTCGCGAGCTTGATCGCGTGGACGCTCGTATCGTGCTCGCGCGCGATGTCCCACAGCGTGTCACCTTCGCGCACGCGATAGCGCTCGAGGTCGACCTCGCCATTCGACGCGAGCCGCACCGTCGACGCATCCGCCAGCTTCGCGACGTAGCGGGTGTACGGTGCCGGGTAGACGGCGACGTGGAAATGCGGCGGGGAGAACTCCTCGGTCGCTTCCAGAACGCCGGTGCGTTCCAGCTCGAGCAGCGTCTCGCGCAACCACGCTCGGCACGCGCGATTGCTCGACTTGTGCAGATCCACCGCCATGCCGGTCGGATGCACGGTCCGCGCGACGCTGTTCGGCAACTGGAGGCTCGCCGGCCGAACGGCGCTCGTGATCTCGAGCGTCTCGCCGCACGCGTTCCGGTACTCGGTGCCGAGCCGGTCGACGAACGTGAGCACCGCCGGCCGCACGAACGGGTAGCTCACATCGTGCAGCGTGAAATTGCCGTCGGGCACGAGGCGCACCAGATAGCCCGCCGCCACAGCCTTGCGCACGCTGCTCGGCGTCGAGAAGAAGGTGAATCCTTCCCTGCGTGCCTCGTGGTACATGTGCTTGACGCTGGCGAGCGATCCATGCAGCGACTGGGCGGCGCAGGGCGCGGCGGACAGGGCCGCGCAGCCGATGAGCGCGGCGAGTGTGGAGAATTGGCGAACGTGCATGATCGAGTGACTCGGTGGGACGTGCAGACGGGTCCGCGGAGTCGCGGAGAGGTCACCTTTCCCAATAAAACGGCGGGACGCCGATTATGTAACCGGCCCGGCGATGCCGGGCAGCGATCTACCTGGCCACCTCCGGCCGCAGATTCTGCCTGAAGAACGCATCCACCCGATGCCACGCATCCCGCACCACGAAGCCGCGGTCGAAGTAGTGATACTCACCCGGATACACCATGAAACTCACGAGATCCCCCTTCCCCGCCTTGAGCAGGTGGTCCACCAGCAGCACCGAGTGAATGAACGGCACGTTCACGTCGGCGGTGCCGTGCAGGATCAGCAGCGGATGCTGGATCCGGTCGACGTGTGACATCGGCGCCGCCTTGGCGTACACCTCCGGATGCTCCTCGGGCGTGCCGATGCGACTCGTCGTCCAGCCGCCGTGATACGGATCGTCGTAGTAGAGCTTGTAATCGGCGACGCCGGCGACGTCGACCGCGGCGCGGAACCAGGTCGGCTCCTGGGTGATCGCGAGCAGCGTGAAAAAGCCGCCATAGCTCAACCCCCACACGCCGATGCGGTCGGGATCGACGTAGCCGAGCGATTTCAGGTACGTCGCCGCCATGCGGGCGTCTTTCGCGTCCTTGCCGCCGACGTCCATGTAGACGTCGTTGCGCCACTCGCGGCCGTACCCAATGCTGCCGCGATAGTCCGGCGCGATGACGACGTAGCCTTGCTGCAGCAGGTATTGATGAAACTCGTAATACACCGCTTCGTTGCGATCCGGGTGCCAGCCGTCGTAGTTCTGATTCACGCCGTCCGGATGAATCCAGACGATCGCGGCGTGCTTCTTCGTGCGGTCGAAATTTTTCGGCACGAAGAGCCAGGCGGGCACCGGCTTGCCGTCCGGACCGGGATAGTGAATGAGGGTCGGCGCGACGAGCTGCGACTTGTCGATGCTCGCC
>JAICKA010000232.1 GCA_025928185.1 Gemmatimonadaceae bacterium | reverse complement strand
GGCGAGCCGGCGCATCAACTCGGTCGTCCATGCCGCGGGCGGCGTGAACCCGCGATCGACGTGATGCTGCAGCTCGAGCGCGTAGTCCTGAAGTACGGCATTCACCGCCTGGCCTTGCGCGGCAATCGCGCGCAGGAACGCGCGCTGATCCGTGGGCAGCGTGTCGTTCGGCACGACAACGTCCGGGTGAATGCCGCCGCCGCCATACACGATTCGCCCAGCATCGGAACGGTACGCCGGACGCGCCGCGGTATCGCCATTCGTCGAGTCCGGCCGCACGACGACGAAGTCGCCGTTCGGGAGCAGCTTGCGCGGACGGTGGATCGACCGTCCACTCGGCGTATACCACTTCCCAGTCGTGATCTTGAGATGGTAGCCGCCATCGAGCTGATAGAGCGACTGCACCAGCCCTTTGCCGAACGTGTTCGAGCCGACGACGAGCGCGCGGTCGTGATCCTGCAGCGCACCGGCGACGATCTCCGTCGCGGACGCCGATCCGTCGTTGACGAGCACGACCAGTGGAATGTCGAGGGCGAGGTGCTTGCCGCTGGCGCGTTCCACCTCCGCGGCCTCGTTGCGCGAGCGCACGCTGACGATCTCCTGTCCTTCATGCAGGAAGAGGCTCGACGTCTCGAGCGCCTGCTCGACGATGCCGCCGCCGTTGTCGCGCATGTCGAGCACGAGGCCCTTGGCCCCTTGCCGCTTCAGGCTCGCGATGGCCGCGTCGACCTCCTCGGCCGTGTTCTCGTTGAAGGTCTGGAGCGGGATGTAGCCGATATGATCGCCGAATACCGCGGTGTAGGCGACCGCCGGAACGTGGACGACGCGCCGAGTGAACTGCAGCGTAATCGGATCGGTGACGCCGGGGTGCGTGTAGGTGACGCTGACCTTCGAGCCTGGTTCGCCGCGGAGCAGATTCGAGACCTTGTCGAGCGACAACGGCCCGGTCGCGTGCTTGTCGACGGAGACGACGTGATCGCCCTCGCGCACGCCGGCGTCGTCGGCCGGCGTATTCGGAAACACGCGCTCGACGACGACCGTGCCCGGCGTGTCCTCGCGGATCAGCATGCCGGTTCCGCCGTACCGGCCGTTGGTCTGCCGATCGAATTCTTCCGATGCCTGGGGCGACAGCAGCTCGCTATAGGGATCGTCGAGATCCTTGACGAGGCCCGAGGCGGCCTTCTCGTAGATCGCGGTGCTCGGCAGCGTGTCGACGTACTGCGTGCTGACGAGCGACATGACCTGATTGAGCAGCGTGGCGCCGGACCGCTGCGGCGGACGCTGGAGCAGGAAGCCGCCGGCCACGATCGGCACGGCCAGGATCGCGGCCGCGGCCGCGGTGCGGAAGCGTGGCATCGAGATTTAGAGAATCTTGAAAAGTGCGATCAGGAGTTCGGCGTTCCCGCGCTGCGGGAGCGGACCTCGGCGATGCGCTGCGCCGGGCATGGCGTGTGTCGCTGCGCCGAGCTGTCAGCAGCCGCGGCGGGCTGACGGCCGGTTGCGTACAGGACGCGTTCGCGCTCGGGATGCGAGTCGTGGCGCTGCGCCAGGACGCGATCGCCGCGTCCCGCCGCCGACTGACTGGACGCTGCAGCGTGCGACACCGGAAGCGGCAGCACGCCGCCGTAGCCGACGATTCGGTGGGTCGGGTCGGCGTGGCCGACGTTCACGAGAACAGCGCAGAGCAGAGCAGGAAGCACGATGCACGCGCCGATTCGCCGCCCGATACGTTGCAACCTGGTCATGAACCACGCTCCGCGGGTGAGGCCATCGTTTGTACACAGTACGAACGAGGCACGCGATTGTCAATGAAAAAACCCGTGTATCGGGGATGGACGTCATCGTGTAAGATGCTGCGGCTCCATTCTTTACGAATTCCCGACAACTTCGCGCACGCCAACGGAAATTGATGAAGCGACACATCGTCGAGCCTCGATCGGAATTGCACGCCACGATCGCGCTGGCCATCCCCGTGGTCCTCGTGCAGGTCGGGTTCACGTCGATGGGACTCGTGGACACGATCATGGTCGGCCGCGTGTCCGCGCGCGTGCTGGCCGCGGTCGCATTGGGAAACCTGTATTTCATGAACGTCGCCATCTTCGGGATGGGGACGCTGCTCGCGCTGGATCCGCTCGTGGCCCAGGCCGCCGGCGCGGGGGACTCGCGCGCCGTGTCGCAGGCGATGCAGCGCGGACTGATCATCGCGCTCGGGCTCTGCGCGCTCACCTGCCTGGTCCTCGCGCCCGCCGCACCAGTCCTGCGTGCGTTCGGCCAGTCGGAATCCATCATCCCCGACGCGGCGAGCTATGCGCGCATCTCGATCGCCGGCACGCTGCCGTTTTTCGCCTTCATCGTGTTGCGGCAGAGTCTCCAGGCGCTGCATCGCGTCGGGCCGATCGTCTGGACGATGGTCGCCGCCAACCTGACCAACGCGGGATTCAATTGGGTCTTTGTGTACGGGCACCTCGGCAGCCCGGCGCTCGGCGCGGCGGGCAGCGCCATCGCCACCGCGATCAGCCGGTGGATCATGCTGCTGTTGCTGTTCGCGCTGGCGTGGTCGGAGCTGCGAACGCATCTGGTGCCCGTACAGCCGCACATCTGGAATGCACGCGCGCTGCGAATCTTGCTGCGCCTCGGCATGCCGATCGGCGCACAACAGACGCTGGAGATGGGCGCCTTCGGCGCGATCGGGTTGCTGATGGGCGTGCTCGGCACGGTCGAGATGGCAGCACACCAGATCGCGATCACGCTCGCGTCGCTCACGTTCATGGTGCCCGTCGGCGTCGCGACGGCGGCGGCCATTCGCGTCGGGCGGGCGATCGGG
>JAICKA010000019.1 GCA_025928185.1 Gemmatimonadaceae bacterium | reverse complement strand
GCGCGGATCGTCGAGATCGACGTCCGCACCGAGCGCCTGTTCGAGCTCGCGGCGGTTGGGCTTGAAGATCGTGGCGCCGCGATAGAGAAAGAAATTTCGGTACTTTGGATCGACGACGATGGGAATCTGTCTCGCGCGGGCGGCCTGCATTGCCGCTTCGATGACGCGCGGCACGAGCACGCCCTTGTTGTAATCCTCCAGAATCAGCGCGTCGGCCGATTCGACGGCGAGCCGCACCGCCTGGAGCAGACGGTCGACTTCGTCGCCGTCCAGATCGGCATCCTCCTCGTCATCGACGCGCACAACCTGCTGGGCGCGGGCGACGATCCGCGTTTTGGTCGTCGTGGGCCGGTCGACCACGATCAACGAGTCGAGCTCGGCGGCGATCGCGATGAGCATGGTGCGCAGCTGCTGCCCGCCGGCGTCGTCGCCCACTGCGGCCACCAGGTCGCAGCGCGCGCCAACCGCACGCACGTTCTGCGCGACGTTGCCCGCGCCGCCGAGCGCGTACCGACGGTCGCGCACCCGAACGACCGGCACCGGCGCCTCTGGCGAAATACGCTCGACCTCGCCGCGGAGGTAGACGTCGAGCATCACGTCGCCGATCACCGCGACACGACGCTGCGACGCGCGATCCAGCAGCGACAGTACGCGCTCGCGGGAGAGTGAGTGGGGCATGGCGGAGCAACCTAGCGGCCCCCAATCCGGGGTCAACCGAACGGCTGTCTCCGGCACAGGCCTTGCCCTTTCCGGGCTCGTCCGTCGCCTTTCGCTCCGCCCCGACCGCACTCGATTGCCTGCCATTCTCCGTCGGCTCAACGATGCGGCGAAATCGAAAGTCCTGTCGCTGCAGGAGTACTTCGTTCTCGCCGCTAAATCGCTGCGATTCATCTTCGCGCGTCCGTTCTACGCCCAGGACGTGGTGCAGCAGATGGACGAGATCGGCGTGCAGTCGCTGGGCATCGTTCTGCTGACCGGACTGTTTACGGGGATGGTGCTGGCCCTTCAGTCGTCGGTGCAGCTCAAGACGTTCGGCGCGACGATGTACATCGGCAATCTCGTGTCGGCGTCGATGATACGCGAGCTGGGCCCCGTGCTCGCCGGACTGATGGTCGCCGGACGAGTTGGTTCGGGAATCGCGGCACAGCTCGGGTCCATGCGCGTGACCGAGCAGATCGACGCGCTCAACACGCTCGGCACCGATCCGATCAAGAAGCTCGTCACGCCGCGAGTCGTCGCGGCGCTGATCATGGTGCCCGTGTTGACGATCATCGACGACTTCGTCGGCATCATCGGCGGCAACATCATTGCGGCATTCGTCGTGGGGCTGCCGAGCGGCCAGTACTGGCGCACGGTCTGGGACCAGATGGCCTCGGATGGATTCACGCTTCGCTACATCCCGAACGACTTCATTCAGGGACTGATCAAACCATTCGTGTTCGGCGCGTTGATCTCGGTCACCGCCTGCTATTTCGGACTGAATACCACCGGGGGCACCGAAGGCGTAGGGCAGAGCACGACCCGCACGGTGGTCACGTCCAGCATTCTCATTCTCGTGGTCGATTACTTCATCACGCAGTTGCTGCTCTCGCTGCTGGCCAATGGCTGACCGGCGACAGAACGAACCGGACGCGCTGCCGGGTCGGCGCAATGCCGAGCCGACGGCGCGCAATTCCGGCAAGCGGCCGGCGGCCGTGCGACGCGCGATCCGGTCCGAGTTGGCGACGGACACGCCGCCCGGCTCGGCGCCGACCATTCCGCGGCGTCGCGATTCGATCGAGCCGATCGTCGCCCTCGAGCACGTGTCGCTCGCCTTTGACCGGCCGATTCTCGAGGATGTCTCGTTCACGGCGCGCGAGAGCGATACCGTCGTGATCGTCGGGGAATCGGGCACGGGGAAATCGACCATTCTCAAGCTCCTGCTCCGGCTGCTGGTACCCGATCGCGGGCGCGTGCTGATCGACAATCAGGACATCACGTCGCTGTCGTTCGACGAGGCGCTCGAGGTGCGGCAGCGCATGGGGATGGTGTTTCAGGGCGCCGCGCTCTTCGACTCGATGACGGTATTCGAGAACGTCGCGTATCCGTTGCGCGAACACACCGACATGAACGAGGACGAGATCGAGCAGCGCGTGCGCGAAAAACTGCAGTTCGTCGACCTCGATCCGGACCTCGTCATGGAGCAGATGCCGGCCGAGCTGTCCGGCGGCATGCGGAAGCGCGTCGGCATCGCCCGCGGCATGGCGAACAATCCGGAGATCATGCTGTACGACGAGCCGACGTCGGGGCTCGACCCGCTGACGACGAACACCATCACGCGGTTGATCATGAAGCTCCAGCGCGAGCTCAACGCGACGAGCATCGTCGTGTCGCACGACATCCGGTCGGTGTTTCGGATGGCGACCAAAGTGGCGCTGCTGAACAACCATCGCATCACGTTCTTTGGTACGCCCGAAGAGATGACGGCCAGCGAGGACGAGTACATCCAAGACTTTCTGGGCGGGCTCTGATCATGAAACGCTCGTCGTTCATCACGTGGGAACAGCTCAAGGTCGGCGCGATGATTCTCGTCGCGCTCGGGGTGATCGGCGTGGCGATCTACAAGCTGGGCCAGTCCGCCAACCTCTTTTCCAAGCGCTACGAGCTGATCGCGTTTCTGCCCAATGCGAACGGGCTGCGCGCCGGCGGCAGCGTTCTCGTGGCCGGCCAGTTCGCCGGCACGATCAAATCGATCGACTTCCTGCCGGTCGACAACGACACGACGCGGAACCTGCGGCTTCGCCTGGCGATCGATCAATCGCTTCAGCCGCAGGTGCGCGCCGACTCGAAGGCCAAGGTCCGCAGCATGGGACTGCTCGGCGACAAGGTCGTCGACATCTCGACCGGGACGCCGCGCTACGAGATGCTGCGTCCGGGCGACACGATTGCCGTGTCGCCGTCGCTCGATTACGACGCCGTGCTCGCCCAGGCCGCCGGCGCCGTCACGGACCTCGTCGGCCTGACGCACGACCTCCGGCAGATTACCGGGTCCATCGCCAGTGGCAAGGGCACGATCGGCCAGCTCATGACCAACCGGGCGCTCTACGACGAGTTCGTCGGCACGATGGGCCGAGCCAACGCGATGCTCACGCAATTCGAGAATCCGAATGGCAGCTTCGGCCGTCTCCTCAACGATCCCACGCTCTACAACCGCTTTGTCGGCGTGGTGACCTCGGCCGATTCGCTGGTCGTCGCGCTCAACGATCGGCAGGGCACGCTGGGCAAGCTGCTGCATGACGACACGCTGTACACGCACATCGTCGGCATGGCCGTCGCCGGCGACTCGCTCATGAAGGCGCTGACGAACGGCAACGGACTCGCTGCGCGGCTGCTCAACGATCCGACGCTGTACGACCGGCTGAACAAGCTGACCTCCGATCTGAATGCGATTCTCGAGGACGTGCGGAAGGATCCGCATCGCTACCTCGGCGGCGTGATCTGCGTGTTCCACTGCAAGTGAGGCGCACGACGCGCGCGAAGCACATCGCGCATTGACGGCCCGCGCGCGGAGCCGTACACTCCCGCGCCATGTCGCCGTCGATCGTTCTCGCATTCGCGCTCGTCGGAATCTCGTTCGCCGGCCCGCTCGTGCGATTGTCGCACGCGCACCCGCTGGCGATCGCGATCTGGCGCGTCGGATTCTCGCTGATCATCATCGCGATTGCGCTCGTCGTCAGCGGATCGTGGCGGCAGTGGCGACAACTCAGCCGGCGCGGCGTGATCGTGGCGGTCGGCGCCGGCGCGATGCTCGCGCTGCACTTTTGGGCCTGGAACTCGTCGATCGACATGACGACGGTCGCCGCGTCGGTCGTGCTGGTCAACATGCAGCCGGCGCTCGTCGCGCTGCTCTCGGCCGTCTGGCTGCGTGAACCGCCGAGCTATCGGCAATGGATCGGGATTGCGGTGGCGATGGTTGGAGCGGCGGTCGTTGCGCTGCCCGACCTTGCGTCCGCCACGGGCGCGGACCCGCGGCGCGCGCTGGTCGGCGACGTGCTCGCACTCGCCGGGGCGGTTGCCGCCGCCTGCTACTTCGTCGCCGGCCGGCGGTTGCGCTCCACGCTCGACATCTGGCCGTATGTTGGACTCGTCTACGGCACGTGCTTCGTCGTGCTGATCGTGCTCGCCGGTTTCGCGCATGCGCCGGTGCTGCATCAGCCGCCGCGCGAGCTGGCGATCTTCGCGGCACTCGCCGTCGGCCCGATGTTGCTCGGCCACACGGGGCTCAACTGGGCGCTGCGATATCTCCCGGCGTACGTCGTCAACCTCACGCTGCTTGGTGAGCCGGTTGGTGCGACGGTGCTCGCGGCGGTGCTGCCGGGAATTCGCGAGGTGCCAGGCGTGGCCACGTTCATCGGCGGCGCGCTCATTCTCGCCGGCATCTACGTGACGGCGCGTTCAGAGCGGCTTGCCCGGGCCGCGGCAGCGGGCTAGCGTCGCAGCGCCGGGCAGCGATTAGGTTACGAAGATCGGCGGGAAGCCGCGCCCGATCTGGCGTTCCGGCTTCCGCTTATGCGGACGGTCACCCACCAGATGAAATCGCTCGAGCTGGACGTCGTTGCAACGCGAGGCGCGGAGATCGAATCCCGACACCGTGTCCATGCCGCGATCGTCGGACCCGATGACAATGTGATTGCCAGCGCGCACGACACGCAGCTCGTCAGCTCGTGGCGGTCGTGCGCCAAACCATTTCAGGTCATGCCGCTCGTGGAATCGGGCGGCTTCGACGCGTTACACTGGGGCGACGATCAGCTCGCGCTCTCCTGTGCGTCGCACGGTGGTGAGCCGGAGCACGTCGCGCTGGCCGGACGCATGCTCGCCGATCTCGGCATGGAGGAAGGCGACCTGGCGTGCGGTCCGCACGAACCGCTGTCGTCGCGCGGCCTCAAGCTGCTGCGCGAGTCCGGTGCGCGCCTGACGCGCTTGCACAACAACTGCTCGGGCAAGCACGCGTCGATGCTTGCGCGCGCCCACACGGCGGGCTGGCATACGTACGGCTACGAGCGGCGCGACCATCCGGTACAGCGCTGCTGTCTGCAGTCAGTCGCTGCGTGGTCGGGCCTCGACGACGATGACGTCGGCCAGGCGGTGGATGGTTGCGGGGTCGTGGCGTTCGCGCTGCCGCTCGAGAACATGGCCCGGGCCTGGGCTCGGTTGGCGCGAGCGGTGCGCGATGGCGAGGAGATTCCGTCGCGGGTGGTTCACGCGATGCGGAGCCGTCCGTTCCTCATCGGCGGCACGGATCGTTTCGACTCCGTGCTGATCGAGGAGACCGATGGCCGTGCCGTCGCGAAGATCGGCGCCGAAGGCGTCCACTGCGTGGCGATTCCGGAGCAGGGCATTGGCTTCGCGGTCAAGGTCGACGACGGCGCCATGCGCGCCCAGTTCCCCGCCGTCATCCGCCTTCTGCAATTGCTCGACGTGCTCCCGGTCGAGCTCCCGGCGCGCCTCGAAGAGCTTCGGCGGCGCCCGGTCCGGAACACCCGCGGGGAAGTGGTCGGCGAGATCCGCCTGCTCGCCTGAGGGCGCCCCCCGCAATAGTTCGATACCACACATCACCGATCCGATGATGCCGCCCGACCAGCGGTCCGCAAACTTGTCCGTGTTCGACGACGCCACACGCGCGCTGGTGCGCCTGTCGGCCGTCGTCACCGTGGGCGATGAGGGCGACGTGCGCGACGCGCTCGCCGCCGCGGTCACCGACATTCCGGCCCTGTGGACCGAGGAGCTCCTGCTGCAGACGTATCTCTTCGCCGGCTTTCCCCGGTCGCTCAATGCCATGCGTGAGTGGCGTCGCATCCACCCCGCGGTAGAATCGCCGTTCACCCCCGGCGAAACGCAGGCGGCCGCACGGGCGGATGGCGAGGAGACGTGCGCCGTCGTGTACGGCAGCATGTACCGGCGGTTGCGCGACAACGTGCGCGCGCTGCATCCGCTGCTCGACGAACGGATGGTCGTCGACGGGTACGGCATGATCCTCTCCCGGCCGCAACTGGATCTCGGCCGGCGCGAGCTGTGCATCGTCGCCGCCTGCGCAGCATCAGGCCAGGATCGGCAGCTGCATTCACATCTGCACGGGGCGCGCAACGCAGGCGTCGCGCTCGACGTGATCGATGCGGCCGTAGACGACGTCGCAACACTGCTGTCGCCGGAGCGCGCGAAGACCGTGCGGCTGCTCTGGGCCCGAGTCAGAGGCAAGTGAGTCGATGTTCATCGATCGCGTTGTAGTCAATGTGAAGGCCGGCGATGGTGGCTCCGGCATTGTGTCGTTCCGGCGCGAGAAGTTCGTGCCGATGGGCGGCCCCGACGGCGGCGACGGCGGTCGCGGCGGCGACGTGGTCGTGATCGGCGACGCCAATTTGTCGACATTGCTCGACTACACCTATCGAGATTCGTGGACGGCGCCGAGCGGCGAGCACGGCTCGGGTTCGAACCGAAGCGGCCGGTCCGGCGGCGATATCGTACTGCCGGTCCCCGTCGGCACCATCATTCGAGATCTCGAAAGCCGCGAGCTGCTCGGCGAGGTGCTCGAGACGGGGCAGCGCATCGTCGTGGCGCGCGGCGGGCGCGGCGGGCAGGGCAACTCGCATTTCGCCAGCGCCACGCACCAGTCCCCGCGCGAATACCAGCCCGGCGAGGATGGCCAGGCGCGCGTGCTCGAGCTGGAGCTCAAGTTGATCGCCGACGTCGGTCTGGTTGGCGAGCCGAACGCCGGCAAATCGACGCTGCTGTCGGTCATCTCCGCGGCGCGACCCAAAATCGGTGACTATCCGTTCACCACCCTGAGCCCGAACCTGGGCGTCGTTCAACTCAGCGACGCGCGTACGTTCGTCGTCGCCGACCTTCCTGGGATCATCGCCGGCGCGCACGAGGGCCGCGGGCTCGGACTCCAGTTCCTGCGCCACATCGAGCGCACACGCCTGCTCGCATTCCTGATCCCCATCGATACCATCGACTGGCAGGCCGAGTACGATCAGCTGCGCGACGAGGTGCGCTCCTATTCGGAGGAGCTGGCGCAAAAGCCACATTGCGTGGTCTTCACGAAGATGGATCTGCTGGGCGACGACGAGGTCCCGCCCATCGAGGCGCCAGGTGCGTTCGGCTGTTTCGCGATCAGCGCGGCCGCGCGCACCGGACTGGAGCCGCTGCTCGCAGCCTGGTGGTCGCGTCTCCTCGACATGAAGAAGGCGAGTGTCCGCACCGAAAACGTCGTCGAATTGCCCTGACGAGCGCCGCGACACGCTCGCCCTGACGTACCTCGCGGACGTCTGCAGCCTGATGTACCCACAACTGATTGCAACGTTTGGTACCGCCTCGCGTGCGTTGCATGCCGGATTTCCGTCGGAGGTCGTTCAGGACGCCTACGTGCGGGCGGACGCAGCGTGCGAGCGCGGAGAGCGAGCAGGGCTCGCGCTACTGACGGATCTGGACGCGGATTATCCTGCCGCGCTACGTGAGTTGGAGCATCCGCCGGCGGTGCTGTGGCATCGCGGAGAGTGGAGCACGCTGCATGCGCCCGTCGTGGCGATAGTCGGTACGCGCCGATCGACGAGTTACGGCGAGCGGGTGACGCGCCAGATCGCCGGTGCGCTGGCGCGTGCTGGTGCGTGCATCGTGAGCGGGATGGCGGTCGGCATCGATGCTGCCGCGCACACCGCCGCGTTGGAGGCGAACGGCGCCACCATCGCCGTTCTCGGCACGGGGGCCGACGTGGCGTATCCTCGCGCGCACGTCGCGCTCCACCGCACGATTGCGAGTCGCGGTCTGGTGATGTCCGAGCTCGAGCCCGGCGCGCATTCCAACGGGGGCTCGTTCCCGCGCCGCAACCGGATCATCGCTGGACTCGCGGTGCTGACGATCGTCGTCGAAGCGCCATTCAAGAGCGGCGCGCTGCGCACGGCGAGCATCGCGGATGACCTCGGCCGAAAAGTCGGCGTAGTGCCCGGGCCGATCGATTCGCCGCAAAGCGCCGGCAGCAACGGACTGCTCCACGGCACCAACTATCCGATCACCTGTGCCGACGACGCCCTCATGCTCGCCGGCCTTGCCCCGCAGTCTCGCGGCGAGCCGCTGCCCGATGACCCGTCCGAAATCCGCGTGTGGGAGGCGCTGCGCACGGGGGCTTCGACGCTCGACGAGCTGTGCGCCCGGGTCGGATTGCCGGTGCAGCAGTGCCTCACCGCGATCACGGGGCTCGAGCTGCGCGGCGCGATCGAATGTGCGCTGACGGGCGAGATTCGGCGGCGCTGAGCGCACGAAACCGAGCGTATCTTTCGTGGTGCATCCACGACACGTCTACGTTCACGTTCCGTTCTGCGGCCGGCGCTGCACCTACTGCGATTTCTCCATCGCCGTGCGCCGCGTCGTGCCGGTCGATGAATACGCGACGGCGCTCGAGCGCGAACTGACGATTCGCTTTCCCGGCGACGCGTCCTGGATCGCCGACACGCTATACCTCGGCGGCGGCACTCCCTCGCGACTCGGCGAGCGTGGTGTTCCGCGGGTGCTCGAGTTGCTGGCCCAACGGATCACGCTTGCCGGCGATGCCGAGATTACGCTCGAGGCAAATCCGGATGACGTGACCGCAGCGGCGGCTCGCGCCTGGCGGACTGCCGGCGTCAACCGGCTGTCGATCGGCGCGCAGTCGTTTGACGACGCCATTCTCTCGTGGATGCATCGCACGCACGACGCGGGCGCGATCGGGCGCGCCTTCGAGCATGCGCGCGCGGCGGGGATCGACAATATCTCGATCGACCTGATCTTCGCTTTGCCGGGCGCGGTGTCGCGGTCGTGGAGCATCGACCTGCACCGGGCACTCGCCCTCGAGCCAACCCATCTGTCGCTCTACGGGCTCACGATCGAGCCGCAGACCCCGCTTGGGCGGGCCGCTCGCCGCGGCGAGTTCGTCGAATCGCCCGACGAGCGTTACGAGACCGAATTCATCGAGGCGCACGAGACACTCGCAGGGGCCGGTTTCGAGCATTACGAAGTCTCTAATTTCGGATTACCAGACCGTCATTCCCGTCACAACGCCTCGTACTGGTCGGGTGCATCGTACGCCGGACTTGGTCCGTCTGCGCACGAGTTCGACGGGGCCGGTCGTCGAGCCAATGTCGCTGCCTACATCGAGTGGCTCGAGCGCGTGTCCGGCGGAGCCGACCCGATTGGCCAATGCGAGGAGCTCACGCCGGAGAATCGCGTGGCCGAGCGTGTTTATCTCGGCCTGCGAACCGCGGGCGGTCTCGAGATCGAGGAATGTGAAATCGACCGGGTCGGACGATGGGTGAGCGCCGGATGGGGCACACTCGATGATCACAACCGGTTTCGGCTGACGCCGCAGGGCTGGCTCAGGCTGGACGCGCTTGCGGCCGACTTGACACTGATCCGAAGTCGTTACTAGCTTTGAACTTATGGCACCCGATGAGCTCAGTTGGCGCGAACGCCGCGTGCTGGAGGCGGTGATTCGGAGCTACGTCGAAACTGCCGAGCCCGCCGGCTCGCGCACGCTGTCTCGGCGATCCGGGCTCGGCGTGTCGCCCGCCACCATCCGCAACACGATGAGCGATCTGGAAGAGAAGGGCTTTCTCTTCCATCCGCACACGTCCGCTGGCCGCGTCCCGACGAACAAAGCGTATCGACTGTACGTCGACTCGCTGCTCAGTCTTCCGCCAGTCAACACCGTGGAAACGGATCGGTTGACGGAAGAGATCAGCGGCGTGAACGGATCGTCGCCGATCGAAACCATCCTGCGCCGTGCGGCTCAGACTCTCGGTGTGCTCACGCAGGAGCTCGGCGTGGCGCTCGGTCCGCGGCTCGACCGTTCCATCCTGCGCCGGCTCGAGCTCGTGCGCGTCAGCAGTGAGCGTTTGCTCATGGTGCTGACACTCGAGGGCGGCCTGATGCGAACGGTGTTCGTCGAGATCGCGGGTGATATTGCCGAGAGCGCACTCTCCGCGGTCACCGCGGTGCTGAACGAACGGCTCGCCGGCTTGACCCTGGCGCAGATCCGCACGTCCGTGCCGGCGCGGCTGCGCGATGCGGGAACGGACAAGAGCACGTCGGAGCTGCTCAATATCTTCGTGCAGGAAGGCGAGCAGCTCTTCGACGCGGCGCTGCCCATGGCCGACGGCCAGATCGTCCTCGGCGCGGCGTCCGTGCTGGCCGAGCAGCCGGAATTCTCCGGCGCCGAGCGGCTCCGCCGACTGCTCGCATTGACCGAAACCCCACAGGCACTTGGCGAGGCGATTCGCAAACGGGCGGCGGCGCCGGGCATCTCCATCACCATCGGCGCCGAACACGACGATCCGCGGCTCGAGGACTTCACGGTCGTCACGGCCGAATACCACGTGGGCTCGCTGGCCGGTGTGATCGGCGTGATCGGCCCCACGCGGATGTCGTACGAAAAAGTCATCTCGCTCGTCAGCCACACCTCACAGCTGCTCAGCGATCTGCTGGATTAGAATTCAGACATGGCGGATTATTACGCGGTCCTCGGCGTGCAGCGCGGCTCGTCTGACGACGAGATCAAGAAGGCCTACCGCAAGCTCGCGATGACGTATCATCCGGACCGCAACAACGGCTCGAAAGAGGCCGAGGAGCGGTTCAAGGACATCACCGAGGCGTACGACGTGCTGCGCGATCCACAGAAACGCGCGGCGTACGATCGGTACGGCGAAGCCGGACTGCGCGGCGGGGGTGGAGGGTTCCACCACGTCGACCTGTCCGAGGCGCTCGGCATCTTCATGCGGGACTTCGGCGGTTTCGGCGGCCTCGAGGAGATGTTCGGCGCGGCGCGCGGAAGCAGCAACGGCCCGCGCTCGGGCGAGGATGTGAAGATCACCGTTCCGCTCACGCTCGCCGACGTATCCACGGGCGTCGAGAAGAAGATCACGATTCGCCTGCTCGACCCGTGCGATCGTTGCGAGGGGACCGGGGCGGAGCCCGGGTCGAAGTCGCAGGTGTGCTCCACGTGTTCGGGCATCGGTGAGGTACGCCGGGCACAGCGCTCGTTCTTTGGACAGTTCGTCACGGTCGCCCCGTGCCCCACCTGTCACGGTGAAGGGCGGATCGTTCAATCGCCGTGCAAGAAGTGTCGTGGCGAAGGGCGCATGCGCGGCGAGCACGAAGTGAGCGTGAAGATTCCCGCCGGTGTGGCGACCGGTCAGTACATGACCTTGCGCGGCGCGGGAAACGCGGGCGCTCGCGGCGGACCACGCGGCGATATCCATGTGCTGTTCGACGTTGCCGAGGATCCGCGATTCGAGCGCGACGGTGAGGATCTCTATACCGAGATACTCGTCACGTATCCGCAGCTCGTGCTTGGCGCCGATATCAGCGTGCCGGTCGTCAGTGGGCACGTCGCGCTGACGGTGCCGCCGGGTACCCAGAGCGGCCACGTGTTTCACCTGCGCGGGCGCGGCTTGCCGCGTGTCAATGCCGGTTCGACCGGAGACCTGCACGTCCGCGTGCAGCAGTGGACGCCCGAACGCATCACCGACGAGGAACGCGATCTCATCGTGCGGCTCGCCGAGCTGCAACCCGGCGTTCCGGCCGACGGACGCGGGAAGGGCTTCTGGGCAAAGATGAAGGAAGCGCTCGGCGCGTGACTGACGACGCGGACTGGGTGACCGTTCGCGTATTTCCGGGCAGCCATCGCGATGAGGCGATTGCCGCGATGTTCGCCGCGGGTGCGGAGGGCGTCCAGGAGCTCGCCGACAGCGTGGTGACTCACGTGCACGGGCAGAGCCTGGCGAATTCGATGCTCTGCGCGGTGCTCGCAGCGAGCGCCGATGCGCGCGTCGACACCGCACCGCTCGCTCCAATCGATTGGAGCGAGCGGTGGAAACACGGCATTCGGTCGCAAACGCTCGGTGCGCTCACGATTGCGCCGCCATGGCTGGCCGAGTCGCTCGATCCGGCGTCCTCGATCGTCATCGATCCGGGCATGGCATTTGGCACCGGCGAGCACGCGACGACGCGCGGCGTCGTACGCCTGATGCAATCCGTCATTCGTCGGGGCGACCGCGTCGCCGATCTTGGCGCCGGCAGCGCGGTGCTCGCGATTGCCGCCGTGAAGCTGGGGGCCGCACACGTCGCGGCCGTCGAGCTCGATGCGGATGCGATCGGCAACGCCGAGGAGAACCTCGCCCGGAATGGCGTCTCGGGACAAATCACAGTCCTCGAGGGCGATGCGGCCACGCTGCTGCCACTCGTCGCTCCGGTGCGCGTGATCACGGCGAACATTCTGTCCTCGGTGCTGCTCGAGCTGTTGCCGGTGATCGTCAACGCACTCGCGCCGGATGGTGTGGCGATACTGAGCGGCATTCTCGTCGCCGAGCGCGACATGATGCTCGAGGCAGTCGCTGCGATCGGCTGGCGCGTCGATATGGAAGACCAGGAGGACGCCTGGTGGAGCGCGGCGATCGTCAGGCGGTAGGCACGTTCTACAGTCGAGCGCCGTTCTCGAGCGGCGGCGTCGTTCGCCTGAGCGAGGCGGCCGCCCAGCACGCGCGTGTCAAGCGACTGGAGCCGCGCGATCACGTGCGACTCACGAACGGCGCCGGCGAGATGGCGAGTGGAACGATTGCATCCCTCGATCGATCGGCGGTCGACGTTCTCGTGGAAGCGGTCGATATGATCGCGGCGCCAGCGCCAATCCATCTGCGAGTGCCCGTGGCCGATCGCGACCGTATGCTCTGGCTCGCTGAAAAAGCCACCGAGCTGGGGGTGACCACGTGGCAGGCGGTGCGCTTTCGGCGATCCATGAGCGTATCGCCGCGCGGCGAAGGCGGTGTGTTCGCAGACAAGCTTCGGCTGCGCATGATCTCGGCGCTCGAGCAATCGACGGGCGCTTGGCTGCCGCGCATCCTGCCCGATACCACGCTCGATGCACTCGACGCGAGCGAAGGCATGCTGCCGATCGTGCTCGACATCCGCGGCGCACCGTTGGCGCACGCGCTCGCCGCGCGACCGAGCGCGGAGCCGGTGCTGCTCGTTGGGCCCGAAGGCGGCATCGAGACCGACGAGCGCGATCTACTGGCGGCGCGCGGCTGGACTGCGGCGAGCCTCGCACCGTCCACGCTACGTTTCGAGACCGCGGGCATCGCCGCGGTCGCCGTCGCGCGCGCCGAGCGAGCCAGTTCGAGGTGAGCATGCCCGATGATTGTCTGTTCTGCCGCATCGTGCGCGGGGACATTCCGGTTCCGTTCGTCTATGAGACCCCGCAGTGCGTAGCGTTTCGCGACATCAATCCGCAGGCGCCGCTGCACGTACTGGTCGTGCCGCGCGAGCACGTGGCCTCGCTGGATGCGGCCCGCGATCCGGCGCTGATTGGAGAACTCTCATTGGCGGCGGCGGAGATCGCCCGGCGCGAGGGCGTCGCCGAGCGCGGATATCGCACCGTGATGAATACGAATGCCGAGGCGGGTCAGACGGTGTTTCACGTGCACCTGCACCTGCTGGGCGGCCGCGCGCTCGGCTGGCCGCCGGGATGATCGTGTCGCACTGCATGCTGCTTGACAGCAATTCGCGGCTGTCCGTACGTTTCAAAATCGACGCACTGGCCGGTGGACCCGCCGCGACGGAGACCCGCTTGTCGGAAGTCATCATCCAGGACGATGAGAACTTCGAGCGCGCGTTGAGGCGCTTCAAGAAGAAGTGCGAAAGGGCGGGGATTCTGTCCGATCTTCGCAAACACCGCCATTACGAAAAATCGAACGAGCGCCGTAAGGGAAGTTGAGCGCCGTCATCCGCAAGAATCGCCGGACCAGATCCTACTGATGCCGCCATTGCTCGCCCGCGTGCAGGGCGACCTGAACGCCGCCCGCAAGAGCCAGGACAAGGCGCGCGTGCTGTTGCTCGGCACCATCATCGCCGACGTGAAGAATCGCGAGATTGAAGCAGCCCGCGAGCTCACGGACGCGGACGTTACCGAGGTGATTCGCCGCGGCATCAAGCGCCGCCGCGAGTCGATCGAGATGTACGATGCCGGCGCCCGCGCTGATCTGGCAGCTATCGAACGGGGTGAGGTCGAGGCGCTCGCCGCATACGTTCCGGCTGGTGCCAGCGCGGACGAGATCCGCGCGGCCGTCGTTGCCGCCATCGAAGGCGGCGCCGCGAACGTGGGGGCGGTGATGGGCAAGGTGATGCCGCAGTTCAAGGGGCGCGCCGAAGGCGGAACGATCAACGGTATCGTCCGCGAGGAGCTCGGCAAACGCGCCTGACGTTGGACCGCGTCGCGTGAACGCGCACGCCCTCGCCGTTCTCGAGCTACCCCGTGTGCTCGACGTGCTTGCCGAGCATGCGACGTCGGCGCTCGGCGCGAATTGCATCCGCGCGCTCACGCCGACGACGGATCGGGCCTGGCTGGACCGCGAACATGCACGCGTCGGGGCGATGCGCGCGGCCGCCCAGGGCAACGACGGGTGGCGGCCCGATCCCATTCCGGATCTCACCGGACCGCTCACGCGATTGCGCGTGATCGGCAGCCGCTGGACCGGCCCCGAACTGGTGGACGGAGCGATCCTCCTCCGGTCGTCGCGCCGAACGCGCGCACAGCTCGACGATCCGCGCCGTGCGCCGATCGTTCGCGCGGTGCTCGCCGCCGTGCTCGATCGATTGATCGCGGTGCCCGCGCTGGAGTCCGCGATCGAACGCGCGCTCCTCGAGGACGGCACCGTCAAGGATGACGCATCCGCCGCATTGCGGCGCATTCGCCGCGAGCTGCGCGCCGCACAGGGCGAGTTGATCAGAATTCTCGAACGCGAGATGGAGCGGCTCGAGCCGCATCATCGCGTGTCCGACATGTCGGTGACCATGCGGAACGGCCGATACGTCATTCCGGTGCGGCGTGAAGGGCGGGCGATCGCCGGCGGCATCGTGCACGATACGTCGGCGTCGGGCGCCACACTGTTCGTCGAGCCGCCGGCCGCGGTGGAATTCGGCAATCGGATGCGCGAGCTCGAATCGGAGGAGATCGAGGAGGTCGATCGCATTCTGCTCGAGTTGACTGATGAGTTGCGGCCGCACCGCGACGGCATCGTCGACGCGCTCGAGGCGCTCGTGGAGCTCGACACGCTGTATGCCCGGGCGCGATTCGCCGAGCGGTTCGCGTGCGCGCCGGCGACGCTGGTGCCGGCGCGCGATGGCTTCACGATCGTGAACGGCCGCCATCCGCTGCTGCTCGCGCGCGGCGCCGAGGTGGTGCCGTTCGATCTCACGATGGAGCCGCACGAACGCACGTTGCTCGTGTCCGGTCCGAACACCGGCGGCAAGACGGTGCTGCTCAAGGCGCTCGGACTCATCTCCGCGCTCGCGCAGTCAGGCGTGCCGGCGCCGGTCGGACCGGAGAGCCGGATCGCCATCTTCGACAACGCGTTTGCCGACGTCGGCGACGAGCAGTCGATCGAGGCCAGTCTTTCCACGTTCAGTGCGCACCTCAAGAACCTCGGCGAGACGCTCCGCCTGGCGTCCGCCGACTCGCTCGTGCTCATCGACGAGCTCGGGTCGGGCACGGATCCGGTCGAAGGCGCGGCGCTGGGCTGGGCCATTCTCGAGGAGCTGACGGCGCGCGGCACGATGACGGTCGCGACGACGCATTTGGGAACACTCAAGGAGCTCGCGACCAGTGTGCCCGGCGTGGTGAACGCGTCGCTGCAATTCGACGCCGTCGCGCTCGCGCCGACCTATCGCTTGATCAAGGGAATTCCCGGCCGCTCGTACGGCATCTCGATCGCGCGCCGCTTGAGCCTTCCGGACGCCGTGGTCCAGCGCGCGGAGGAGCGATTGCCGCAGCAGGAGCGGGACGTTGCCGCGTTGATCGAGCAGCTGGAGCGGCGGGAGGAGGAACTTTCCGCGCGCGAGCGCGAAAGCGCGGCGGTGCTGGAGGACGCCCGCCGCCGGATCGCCGACGCGAGCCGACGCGAACGGAACGTGCGCGAGCGCGAGCGCGCCGCCGAACGCAGCGCACGGCAGGAGGCGCGACGGTTCCTGCTCGACGCGCGTGCCGAGATCGAGCGAACGATCAGAGATCTCAAAACTCGCGACGCCGAGCTCGTCGACGCCGCCGGTCGCGAGGCCCGCAAGCACGCCGAAACGCTTGCCGCACGGCAGAACGCGGAGCTCGAGCGCTTGGACCGCGAAGAAGCCAACCTGCGCCGACATGCGGCGCCCGCCGGCGAGCGACCCGCACGAACGATTGCCGCCGGCGACACCGTCGAAGTCGGCACGCTCGGCGGCACGCTCGGCCGGGTGATCGAGCTGCGCGACGGCGATGCGGTGGTGGCCGTGGGCGCGATGAAAGTCACGGTGCCGCGCGCGTCACTGGCGCTCTCGTCGCAGCCGATCGAAACCGCCGGCGTCTGGACGGGCGATCAGCCGGAGGTGCACGTTCCGACCGAAGTCGATCTTCGCGGCTTGCGGCTCGACGAGGCCGAGGCCGAGGTGCTGCAGGCGCTCGATGCGGCCGTCCGCGCCGACTTGCGAACTTTGCGTATCATTCATGGCAAGGGGACCGGCGCGCTCCGCGAACGCGTGACCGAGATGCTCCGCAAGGACACGCGCGTGAAAGCCTTTCGACTGGGCGCCTGGAACGAGGGCGGCGCCGGTGTGACGCTCGCGGAGTTGGCGTGATCGCCGACGCCGTGGTCGAGCGCGTCCGCGAAGAGGCGGATATCGTCGCGATCGTCGGCGAATACGTGAAGCTCAAGCGCGTCGGCAACAGCTTTCGTGGGCCGTGTCCATTTCACCACGGCAAGAACGACAACTTTTCCGTCAACCCGCGCGGCGGTTACAAGTGCTTCGTGTGCGGCGAATCCGGCGACGTGTTCACGTTCGTCGAGAAGCAGCTCGGGCTGGACTTCGTCGAGGCCGTGAAGTGGGTGGGCGCCAAGACCGGCATCGAGGTGCCCGAGGTGGCGCGCACCAACAATGAACGCGACGCGCGCGAGCCACTCTGGGAAGTGAACGCCACCGCGGCGGAGTTTTTCCGAACGCAGCTCTGGGAGACGCCGGCGGGAAAGCCGGCGCGCGAGTATCTCGCGTCACGAGGGTTCACGCGCGAACAGGCCGATCGTTTCAGTCTCGGCTACGCACCGCGCGATCCGATGGCGATGCGCGAGGCGCTCCGCACCCTTGGCTTCGACGACGCCCGTCAATTGGCAGCCGGCTTGCTGATCACGCGCGAAGATCGGCCCGAGCCGCGGCCGCGCTTTCACGATCGGCTGATGTTTCCGATCTTCGACGCCGCCAATCACCCGGTCGGATTCGGCGGTCGCGTCCTCGGGACCGGGGAGCCGAAGTATCTCAACTCCGGCGAATCGGAGATCTACGCCAAGCGAACGTTGCTCTACGGGCTGAATTGGGCCAAGCAGGCAATTCGGAAGGCGGATCGGATCATCGTCGTCGAGGGCTATTTCGACGCGATTCGCCTGATCCTCGCCGGCATCGAGGAAGTGGTGGCGCCGCTCGGGACCGCGCTCACGCCGCAGCAAGCGGAGCTCGTCCGCAAGTACACCAGGAACGTCTTTCTTCTGTACGACAGCGATTCGGCGGGACTCAAGGCCACGTTTCGCGCCGGCGATGAGCTCCTCGCCGCCGGCCTGTCGGTTCGCGTGATCACACTGCCGGAAGGCGAGGATCCCGACACGTTCGTCGCAAAAGGCGGAGCCGAGGCGTTCGAGCGCGCGGCCAACGCGTCCGTCGACGTGTTCGATCGCAAGATTCAGATTCTCGAACGCGGCGGCTGGTTCGCCGATCTGCGGCGCAAACGCGAGGCCCTCGACAAACTGCTACCGACGATTCGGGTCACGGCGGATCGCCTGCTGCGCGATCTATACGTGGCGCGCACGAGCGACGTTGCCGGCGTATCGCGAGAGATGCTGATACGCGAGCTCGCGACGCCAAGCCGCGGATACGCAGCACGACCCCCGGCGCCCCCCGAGACGCGCGATGCGTCGGCCGTCCCAGTCCGGCGCGGCGAACGGCGACAGAATCACCGGGCACGGGGCGTGCGAGCCGAGCGCGAGCTGGTCCGCATGCTGCTGCACCAGCGCCGCTTCGTGGAAACCGCCGCGGAGCGGCTGGGCTCCGATACTTTCATCGACCCGGCCTACCGTGCCATCTTCATGGAGCTGACGGCGCACGACCCCGAGATAGCGGTCGACGATCTCGCCGCACTGCTCGACGACGACACCGTGGACGTCCTCCAGGAGCTGCTGATCGAGAACGGCGGGCTCGATCGCGCGGAGGAGACGATCGACGCCAGCATCAATGCCCTGGTGTCGCGCACTTTGGCCGACCGCCTGACGGAGATCGACCGCATCCTGCCGCTCGCGCACGCGGACTACAAGGATGCACTCATTCGCGAGAAGACGCGGCTCGCGGCGGAGATGTCGGCGCTCGGACGTCCGCGTTGGAAGTCGTTTGGCGTTACTCCACCTTGATCTCGTACTCTTTGGGAGGGCTCGTGCACTCAGACGTTGCAGCGCTGTTGGCCGTGCAGGACGACGATGTTGCCATTCACGAACTTGAAAAACAGCTCGCCGAGCTCGCGCCTCGGGTCAGCGCGATGGCGGCCGAGCGCGACAAGGCTCTGACGGCACTGGAGCAGGCCCGCCATGCTGCCGAGTCGGAAGAAAAGCGCCGGCACGAAGTGGCGGAGCGCGTCGCGCAGCATCGAGCGGTGCAGGAGAAGAACCAGTCGGCCCTGAACAGCGTCACCTCCATGCGCGAGGCGACCGCCGCGACCGCCCAGCTCGAGCAGAGCAAGCGGATGATCGACGAAGACGAGCGCGAGCTCGCGCAGATCGGACAGCGGCTGGTCGAGGCGAACCATTTGGTCGACGAGCGCGAGCGCACCGCTGCCGACCTGGAGAGCGCGCAATCGCAGGCCCGCGCCTCGTTGGCCGCAGATCAGCAGAAGCTCGAAGCGCAGTTGGCGGAAGCCCGCCGGGTGCGCAACGAAAAGGCCCGCGCCGTGCCTCGCACGCTCCTCACGCGGTACGATCGCATCCGCTCCCGTAAGCGGGTGCGTGCGGTATACCCGCTCCGCGGCCAATCCTGCGGACATTGCGACACGATGATTCCGCTCCAGCGCCGCAGTGTAATGAGCGGCACTGGTGCGACAGAGATCTGCGAAGGGTGTGGCGTGATGTTGTACGCATCGGAATGATGGTTGTTGGGCCTCGCGCCGAGCCATAACTTTCGCGCGTGATCGCCTCCGCCGTCCGCGCCCGCCCCCGCTGGTTGCTTCCCGTCGGACCCGACGCGGGCGTTGTTCGACAACTCGAGGACGAGCTCCACCTGCCGGCGGCCATCTGTCGCCTGCTCGCCGCCCGCGGCTACGGCGCGCCCGATCGCGCCAAGGCATACCTCCGCCCGCGACTCGATCAGCTCGCCGATCCGAATTGCCTCAAGGACCTCGATCGTGCGGTCGAGCGTCTCGTGCGCGCCCTGCGTGACAACGAGACCATTCTCGTGCACGGCGATTACGACGTGGATGGCATCTGCTCCACGACGCTGATGCTGCAGACGTTGAGGACACTCGGCGGCAACCCGGTGGCGTTCATTCCCCGGCGGCTGCAGGACGGCTACGATCTCACCATGGCCGGCGTCAACGCCGCGCGCGCGGCGGGTGCAACACTGGTCGTCACTTGCGATTGCGGCACGAGTGCCATTGGTCCCGTCGGCGAGCTGCAGCGCGGCGGAATCGATGTCATCGTGACGGACCATCACCTGCCGGGTGGGCCATTGCCGCCGGCCTATGCGGTGCTGAATCCCAGACGCCCCGATTGCGAATCCACTGACAAGGATCTCGCGGCCGTGGGCGTCGCATTCAAGCTCGCGCTTGCCCTCACACGCGCGGTCGGCGGAAACGAGAATGTCGTCTATCATCTGCTCGACCTCGTCGCGCTCGCGACCATCGCCGACGTCGCGCCGCTGCGCGGCGAGAATCGGGTGCTCGTCCGCTATGGCCTCAAGCTGCTGAACGAGGCGTCGCGGCCGGGTATTCGCGCCATGATTCGCGCCGCCGGTCTGGACAAGAAGGCGCTGACGTCTGGCCGCGTCGGATTCATTCTCGCGCCGCGGCTCAACGCGGCCGGTCGGCTTGGGAGCGCGTTGCGCGGGGTCGAGCTGCTGTCGGCGACCAGCGACCACGAGGCCAACGCCATCGCCCGCGAGCTGGAAGAGCTGAATTCAAAACGCCAGGAGCTGGATCGCTCGACGCTGGATCGCGCCCGCGCGCTCGTGCAGGCGATGGATTTGCCGTCGACGTTCGGCATCGTGTTGGCGGAGCAGGGCTGGCACCCGGGGGTCATCGGCATCGTCGCCTCACGGCTCGTCGAGGAATTCGGGCGGCCGACCGTGCTGATCGCGCTCGACGGCGACGAGGGGAAGGGCTCCGGCAGATCGGTCAGCGCGTTCGATCTGCACGCGGGTCTTGCGGATTGTCGCGATCTGTTGATTCGCTTTGGCGGTCATCGGGCTGCTGCCGGCGTCACGATCGCTACTCCGCAGGTACCGGCGTTCGCCGCGCGCTTCAATGACATTGCTCGCGCTGCGCTCACGCCTGACGATCTCGTTCCGGAGCTGCACATCGATCTCGAGGTGCCGCTCGATCAGGCGGACAACGAGCTGGAAACGCTGCTTCGACATCTGGAGCCGTGTGGAGTCGGCAATCCATCGCCGTTGTTGATGGCCCATGGCGTCACCGTCGCCGCACCGCCGCGAGTCGTCGGCAAGGATGGCCTCAAGCTGCTGTTGAGCGCGAACGGCCGCGAGTTGACTGCGCTGGGGTGGGGAATGGCCGCGCGCGCGCGCGAGCTCGAGCCGGGCGCCACGATCGACATCGCGTATCGACTCGAGTGCGATGAGTGGAACGGCGAAACGCGGCTGCAGGCGCGTCTCGCGGACTTCCGCGCGTAATCCGTGCGCATCGTCGCCGGCCGTTGGCGCGGCCGCCGGATCGCCGCGCCGAAGGACGCACGTGTACGTCCCACTGGCGATCGCGTGCGAGAAGCGTGGCTGAGCATCGTGCAGCCGTGGCTCGCCGGCGCTCGCGTGCTCGACCTGTTCGCCGGCTCGGGCGCGCTCGGTCTCGAGGCGCTGTCGCGGGGCGCCGAAATTGTCGATTTCGTCGAGCAGTCACCGGCGAGTCTCGCGGCGATTCGCGCCAACGCGGCGGCGCTGGATGCCGGTGCGGCGGCGATGGTGCATCGCGCCGACGCGCTTCGCTTCGTGGACGAACTGCCGGCGCACGCCTACGATGTCGCGTTCGCCGACCCGCCCTGGGACACGGGTCTTGCCACGAAAGTCGCCGAGCAATGGCTCGCCGTTCCATACGCGGACCTCCTCGGGATCGAGCACCGCGTGAACGAGACGCTGCCCGGAAGCAATGACCGGCGCCGGTACGGCGATACGGTGATCACGTTCTACCGCACTTAGCCCGGACCGCTTACCGTTGAGCGACATGCGCATTGCCATCTACGCCGGCAGCTTCGATCCGATTACACGTGGCCACGAGGACCTGATTCGTCGGAGCCTCGAGCTCGTCGATCGACTGATTGTCGCCGTCGCCACCAATTCGGCGAAGCAGCCGCTGTTCACGCGCGAGGAGCGCGCGGACCTGATCCGGGCGACGATTACCAACGACCGCGTGCAGGTGAAGACGTTCGATGGGCTGCTCGTCGACTTCGCGGCGCGCGAAGGCGCGTCGGTACTCATTCGCGGCCTGCGCGCCGTGAGCGATTTCGAGTATGAGTATCAGATGGCACTCATGAACCGCCACCTGGCGCCTCGTCTCGAGACGATCTTCATGGTGCCATCACTCGACACGACGTACATCAGCGCCAGCATCATTCGCGAGGTCGCCCGGTATGGCGGTGACGTCTCGAATCTGGTGCATCCCGTGGTGGCCGAGGCGCTGCGCGCCCGATCCGGACCTGCCGCGCGGTCATGAGCTTTCTGGCCGGCGTGCACCGGCGCGCCGCGGCCGAGCTGCGCCGGATCGTCTTTCCCGAAAGCGCCGATGAACGAACTCGGTCGGCAATCGGCGAGCTGGCGTTACGGCGTATCGTCGAGCCGATCGTCATCCTCGACCCTGCGGCTCCCGACACGCACGATGCTGTCCGCGCACTCGGCGTCGAAATTCGCGATCCGCGCCATGACGAGCTGACTGCCGACGCCATCGAGCGGCTGCACGCGCGCCGGGCGGCCAAGGGACTCACAAAAGATCAGGCGCGCGAGCTTGTCCACACGCCGTTGTATTTTGCCGATTCGATGGTGTCCGGCGGGTTCGCCGACGGGTGCGTTGCCGGCGCGATGCACACGACGGGCGACGTTCTGCGTGCCGCACTGGCCGTGGTTGGCCGTGCGCCCGGCGTATCGACGGTATCGAGCGCGTTCTACATGGTGGTGCCGCCGTTTCGCGGCAGCAGCGACGAGGAGGTCCTGACGTTCGCCGATTGCGCCGTGGTTCCGTACCCGACGGCAACCCAGCTCGCGGACATTGCCCTTGCCGCGGCGGCCGACCGGATTCGAATCGTGGGTGACGAACCGCGCGTGGCGCTTCTATCATTCAGCACGCTCGGAAGCGCCGAAGGAGCGAGCGTATCGCTCGTGCGAAGCGCAGTCGCCGAGATTCGGTCGCGCGCACCGCATCTCGCGGTGGACGGAGAATTGCAAGGTGATGCCGCGCTCGCCAGCGTCGTCGCAGCCCGGAAGGCACCCGGGAGTCCGGTGGCCGGTCAGGCAAACGTGCTGGTTTTTCCGTCGCTCGATGCCGGCAACATCGCGTACAAGTTGGTGCAGCGATTGGCCGGTGCGCGTGCCGTTGGTCCGATCGTGCAGGGTTTGCGGCGGCCGTGCAGTGATCTCTCGCGCGGCGCAGTAGTGGACGACATTATCAATGTGGCTGCGATCACGGCACTGCAAGCCGTGCCCGCGCCGGTAGCATCGAACGAGTCCCGCTAGGAGAGTACGACATGAGCTTCTCGATCAAGAAGGAAGGAGGGATCGTCGTGGTGGATGTGGAGGGCCAACTGATCGTCGGCAACCGGCAGGAGTTGAAGCAGAAAGTGCTCGATGAGCTGGAGAGCGGGGAGCGCAAGTTTCTCATCGACTTTTCGCAGACCGGCTACATCGACAGCTCCGGTCTCGGCGTGCTGGTCTCGCTCTCCAAGAAGATCCGTGAGCAGGGCGGCGAGCTACGCCTCGCCAACCTGAACGACGACCTCAAGACCCTGTTCGAGCTCACGAAACTGGATACTCTGTTCCAGATTGCCGATACTCGGGAAAGGGCCCTGAACAGCTTCTGACCGGGCTCCCCGCCCGCCTGCCACTTCGTACTTTGCGGGCACCGGCGCGACGGCGTTCTACGCCGCCTCGCCCGGTGCCCGCCGTCTTTCAGAACCCCTGATGCATGTGACCGCCAACGACGGTGATTCCGACCGCGTCGTTCGGGTTGTCGAAGTCGACATTCCGAGCGACGTCCGGTTCATCGAAAATGTCGTGGAGCTCGTGCGGCACGAGTGCGAGGCGATGGCCTTTGCGCGCCGCCAGCTCATGCTCAACGTGCCTGTCGCGCTGGCCGAGGCGCTATCGAACGCCATCCTGCGCGGCAACGGCGACGACCCCGCCAAGCAGGTACACGTCCGCGCCGAAGTCGACTCCGCGCGCCTCGTGCTCGAGGTGGGCGACGAAGGCCACGGCTTCGATCTCGAGCAATCTCTCATCGATCCGACCACGCCCGACAACATCGATCGGGAAGATGGCCGCGGATTGTTCCTCATGCGCAAGTTGATGGACCGTGTCGAGCGGGTCGAACGGCCCAGCGGCAACGTCGTCCGCATGACGTTGAATCGGGGATGAGTGATCTCGCCGGAGTGCTCGCCGCGTTTCACGACGCGATGCGGTGCGAGGCCGGCCTCTGGACTCGCGCGGGAGCCGACGCGTTCCCGATCCTCACCGCTCGCACGCCGCAGGCGCCGACGCCGGAACGCTTTCCGAGCGTCGCCGACGGCGAGTGCTTCGTCGAGTCGACGAGCGGCGAAATCTTGATCTCGCGCATTCCCGGCTCACGAGCGGCGTGGCTGGCGCTCGGTCCATGCGCTCGCCCGGGTGTGGACCTGCGCCGCCTGATGGCGTTCCTGCTGCCGGTGGTGACGCAGTACATGCAGTCGGCGCTCGAGGTGGAGCACGCGGCCAACGAGCTCGCCGAACGATACGAGGAGATCAATCTCCTCTACACGATCAGCGAAATCCTCGGTCGCACGGTCGCGCTGGACGAAGCCGCACGGACGATCCTCGTCGAGGTCTCCGAGACCGTCGGCGCGCGCCGCGCCTCCGTTCTCGTCTACGACCGCGCCAGCAACGCACTGCGCCCGGTCGCGGCGCTCGGCGCCGACCTCGCCGGCGTGCCGGCGATTTCGGTCGACGATCCGTGCAGCGTCAGCGCGCGTGTGTTCCGGTCGCGTCATCCACTGCTCGTCGAGCCGGACCAGATGCTCTGCCCGGAGGAGGCGAGCTATCGCCGCGGCGCCATGTTGTCGGTGCCGATCATGTGGACCGCCCCCGCTCCCCGCGGCGCTGAGCCGCTTGGCGTGGTCAACCTGTCGGACCGCCGCTCCGGACAGCCGTTCACCGCGGGCGATCAGAAGCTCATTGCGGCGATCGCGACCCAGATCGGCACCGCCATCCAGAACACTCGGTTGGTGCGCGCGTCGGTCGAGCAGCAGCGGCTGACGCATGAGATGCAGCTCGCCCACGATCTGCAGATGAAGCTTCTCCCGAGCGACGACATCGTTGCGCCCGACGCAGTGGTGTCTGCCCGCGTCGTCCCTGCCGAAAGCGTCGGTGGAGACTTCTACAACCTGTTCCGCCTCGGGCGTTCGCGCACGGGCGTGATGATCGGCGACGTGTCGGGACATGGGTACCAGGCGGCGCTCATCATGGCGCTGACCATGAGCGCTGCCGCGATTCACTCGCAGACGACGACCGACCCGGGCGAAATGCTCCACGCGCTGTTCACGACCGTGCGCGACGAGCTGGCGATGACGGAGATGTTCATTTCGGCGTTCTATGCGGTGATCGATCCGCAGAGCGAAGAGCTGTGCTACGCCAACACCGGACATCCGCACGCATTCCTCCTCGCGCACGGACACGATTTCGAGCGCCTGGAGGCGAGCGATCCGCCGCTCGGCATGGACGAGCGGCAGCCGCGCACGACGCGACGCAAATGGGCGCCGGGCCGCGATCTGCTCGTGCTGTTCACGGACGGCGTGAGTGACGCTCGCAATCCGATTGGCGAGCGACTCGGCGAGGGGCGCGTGCTCGAGACCATTCTCGCGCATCGGGACGAGGAGCCGCGAGTCATTCTCGATCGCGTGTTCGAGGTCCTCGAAGGCCACATGCAGAACGCCCCACGCCGAGACGATCTCACGCTCGTGCTGCTCCGCAGCTGATCGCCATGCCGGATCCGGATCGCCGCGCGGATTCACGTCGGCCGCCGCCGATCCGCAAGAGCCTCGGTCAGCATTTCCTCACCGACCGCCGAATCCTGCAGCGCATCGTCGATGCACTCGAGTTGACCGGTGTGGAAACGGTCATCGAGATCGGCCCGGGGCGCGGCAGTCTCACCGAATTGCTCGCGCCGATGGCGCGCCGGCTCATTCTCATCGAATACGATCGCGCCCTCGCAGCGGATCTTCGGACCCGGTACGCTGCCAACCCGTCCGTCTCGACGATCGAGGCCGACGTGCTGACGGTCAACCTTGGCGAGCTTGCAGGTGGACCATACTCGCTCGTCGGCAACGTGCCGTACTACATCACGACGCCGATCCTGTTTCACGCCATGACGCCGCCGCGCCCCGATCGCGCCGTGTACCTGGTGCAGCGCGAGGTGGCCGAGCGTATCGTCGCGCCGCCGAACTCGGAGGCGTATGGCGCGCTGTCGGTGAACGTTCAGGCGCTCGCCGAGCCAACGCTGCTATTCCGCGTGGCTCCCGGCTCGTTTCAACCGCCACCCAAGGTGGAGAGCGCGGTCGTTCGCATCGGTCCACTTGCGGAGCCGATCATTACGCCCGCGGAGGAAGCGCCGTTCAGCCGATTCGTTCGCGACGCGTTCGGCATGCGCCGAAAACAACTTCGGCGTGTGATTCGCTCGCTCTGGAATCTCTCGGCCGAACAGGCCGAAGCGCTGCTTGGGCGTTGTGGCATCGACCCGGCCGCGCGCCCTGAAACCCTTTCTCCCGGCGACTTTGCGCGGCTGTTGAGAGAAGAGAAGACGCAGTAACCCCGAGATTCCTCTTCTCGTGGTGGCGTCCCGGCCGGCGGCTACTCCCGATTCGTCAGCGCGAAGCTCAAGCCTTCGAGCTCCATCGCCATGTTCACCGTCTTGATCGCCACGTCCGCCGGGGCGTGCAGTTGGGTCGGGGCAAAGTTGAGGATCGCCTTGATGCCCGCCTCGACCACGCGGTCGACGACAACCTGAGCTTCCTCGCCGGGGACGGTGAGTACTGCGATGTCGGGACGCTCGCGTGCGATGTCGGTCTCGAGTTCGGCCATGTCGCGGATCGGAATGCCCTCGAGTCCTCGGCCGATCTTGTCGTGGTTGATGTCATACGCCGCGAGGATCGTGAAGCCACGTTGCCGGAAGCCACGATACTGCGCGAGAGCCGCGCCGATCTTGCCCGCGCCCACGATGATGACTCGCCACTCGCGACCCAGGCCGAGAATCTCGCGCAGCTGGCTCGCCAGCTCGGGAACCGAGTACCCGAGGCCGCGCTTTCCGAAGGATCCGAAGAACGACAAGTCCTTGCGCACCTGCGCGGACGTCGTTCCCCCCTGTTTGGCCAGCTCTTCACTCGAAATCGTCAACGATCCGCGCTGCTCGAAGTCCTCCAGAAAGCGGAGGTACGCCGACAAGCGCCGAACCGTGGAATCTGCGATGCGTTTCACGAGGCGGTGGGGCTTGTGAATTCATTCACAAGTTACAAGACCCGCCACAACTGCACCAGCGCTGGAGCCAGCGTTAGGTTTGCGCCATGCCTGCACTCGTCACGTCGGAAGTCGGCCGCCTGCGAAGCGTGCTCGTTCACTCGCCGGGCCCCGAGCTCCTCGCCGTGACGCCGAGCAACCGGGCGGATTACCTCTACGACGATATCATCGAGGCGGAGTCGGCGCAGCGCGAGCACCGCCGGTTCATCGCCATCCTCGAGCGGTTCACGACCGTGTACGAGGTCCGCACCCTCCTCGCCGACATCCTGGCCAACGCGGACTCCCGTGATCTCCTGATTCGGGAGACGATGGACATCGTGCCGTCCGAGCCCCTCGCCCGCGACATCAGCGAGTTGGACGCCGAGGCGCTCGTCCGGATGCTGATCGAGGGTAGGGAGGAGCCGCCCGGACCGATTGCGAAGGCCCTCAACGAGCACGGGTATGTGCTGCCGGCGTTGCCGAACATGTTCTTCACCCGAGACAGTTGCGTAGTCGCGGGAAAGCACGTGCTGATAGGCTCGATGCGCTACGCCATCCGGTGGACGGAGGCGATCATCATGAAAGCGCTCTTCATGCACCATCCGGCACTGGCGAATTCCGGGCTGCTGTACGATGGCGCATCGGAGCGGCGCGTGAACTACACGCTGGAGGGCGGTGACGTCCACCCGCTGCGCCGCGATCTCGTGGTGATCGGGTTCAGCGAGCGATCCAGTCCCGCCGCCATCGACCAGCTCGCGTCGACGTTCTTTGCCGAGACGGAGGTGCGTGACGTCATCGTCGTGGTCATGCCGAAGGAGAACACGGCGATCCATCTCGACATGATCTTCACGCAGATCGATCGCGGTCTGTGTGCGATCTTTCCTCCGCACTTCATTGGACCCGAGCGGCTGTCCGTGCTGCACTGGCGCAAGGGCGAGGACACGATTCACGAGTGTGCCGACATGTTCGCCGCACTTGCCAAGTGCGACATGCCGCTCGAGCCGGTGTTCTGCGGCGGTGAGCGGCGCACTTTGCAGGAACGCGAGCAGTGGGGCTCGGGCTGCAACTTCGTCGCGATGCGTCCAGGCGTGATCCTGTCCTATCAACGGAACGACGCAACGCTTCGCGAGCTGGAGCGCATGGGCTTTCGCGTCATCCCGGGGAACGCGTTCCTCGGAGGCGCCGAATTAGTGGGCGACGGCGATCGCGCGGTGATTACGTTCGAGGGCGCCGAGCTGGTGCGCGCCGGCGGAGGCCCCCGGTGCATGACCTGTCCCGTCAACCGGGACGATCCATGGGAATGAGATGCCCCAGGGGCTGACGCTCGGCGCTCCGCAGTCGCTGCTCACCGATCGCGCGGCGGATTTTCTCGCGAGCGGGCCGGCCGATGCGCAAACGCTCATCTCACATGTCTGTCAGCTTCCAGGCGCGCCGCTGCACGTGGCCGAGCACATGGCGACGGCACTGTTCGCTGGGCATACCCGGTTTGCCCGCGACGCCTCGGGCCGATGGCTCCTCCGGGACGCGCTGGCGGCGTCGGCATGGAGTGCTCCGCTCTCGTCCGACCTCGCACGCACGTCGTTCGTCGTCGTCGACGTCGAGACAACCGGTACGCGCGCGCACGCTGGCGATCGCATCACCGAGATTGCCGCGGCGCTGGTGCGGGATGGCACGGCGAGCGTAGTATTCGATTCGCTGATCAATCCCGAGCGCCCCATTCCTCCGGCGATTTCGGCGATCACGAACATCACCTCCGAGATGGTCAGGAACGCCCCGCGCTTCGGCGAGGTGTGCGACCAGTTGCTCGGTGTGCTCGAAGGCCACGTGTTCGTGGCGCACAACGCCGGGTTCGACTGGCGATTCGTGTCGACCGAAGTCGCACGGGTGACACGGCGTCCGTTGCAGGGACGCACCTTGTGCACGGTTCGCCTGTCGCGCCGGCTGCTGCCGCAATTGCGACGGCGCAATCTCGACTCCGTCGCGGCCTATTTCGGCATCGAGATCGGCGCACGGCACCGCGCCGGCGGCGATGCGCTCGCGACGGCACACGTGCTGCTGCGATTGCTCGACGGCGCGCGCGACTGCGGCTGCCAAACCCTTGATGACGTCGATGCGCTCGTGCGCGGCCCCGCGACCAAACGGCGGCGCTCTCGGCGCGCGCCGGCCCTTCCACATTCCGCGACGGACGACACGAGCGCATGATTCCCGAACCTCTCGTCGACAGCCGGCAATTCGGCCGCTGGCGCATGCACGCGATTCAGGCGGGCGGCCAGAAGCTCGACGGTGGCGCGATGTTCGGCGTCGTGCCGAAGGCGCTCTGGGAGCGCCGCATTCCGGCCGATGAGCGCAATCGGATTCAGCTCGGCATGCGCTGTCTGTTGATCGAGCACGACATCGGGCCGGTACTCATCGACACGGGCGCCGGAAACAAGGAGAACGCCAAGTTCCACAATATCTATGGTGTCGAGAACGAAGGCGCGGCGGGTGCCACACGCCTCGAGGATGGATTGCGGCAGATTGGCATCCGACCCGAGGACGTGGTGATGGTGATCAACTCGCATCTCCATTTCGATCATGCCGGCGGCAACACCGCGCGCGACGCAAGCGGGGCGGTGCACGCCACGTTTCCGAACGCGCGCTACGTGATGCAGCGCGGCGAATACGAGTACGCCACCCATCCGAACGAGCGAACCGCGGGCAGCTACTTTCCGCACAACTACGTGCCGCTCGAGGAAGCGGGTCGCATCGACTTCATCGAGGGCGCGTCGCCGATCATCGAGGGAATCAGCGCCATACCGACTCCCGGCCACACGCCGCATCATCAGGGTTTGCTGATCGAGTCGGGCGGGGAGCGAGCTTTCTACATTGCGGATCTCGTTCCGACCACGGCGCACCTGCCGCTGCCATGGATCATGGGTTACGACGTCGAGCCGCTGGTGACGCTCGAGACCAAGCGGCGCATCCTGGCGCGCGCGGTGAAGGAAGACTGGCTCCTCGTGTTCGAGCACGACGCGAAAACGGCGTGGTCGAAGATCCAGGGGGACGCGAAGACGTACGGGCCTCGCGCCTGACGGTGCTGTCGTCCTTGCGGAAGTATGGACTTGGCGCACAGTGAGGCGGAAATAGCGCGCCTCATCTTTAGCGACTAAAGATGAGGCGAGGTAACGGGGTAACGCCTTACTGGGCTTTACGGGGTAGGTAGCGGAATTAGGCGTGGGTCACGGCATGGCCGTTGCCAGCCGTCAGCGTACTAGCGCTGGGGGCTGGTCGTTTCTGAGACGTGTAAGTCGTTTCGTTGCAATACTATAGTGCGCAGCGCAGTCTGTTAGGAAACCTGACGGTCCTGGCGCTCGTAGAGCGCAACACGAGTGGCCTTTTGACGTGTATGGCTGCTACGCGTCTTGACGGCGCGTACGACGATTGGGCGCGGATTTCGCTTTTGTCGCTCCGATTCGCTGGCCAATTAGGACTTGACGGTGTATTACTATCCACGCTATGGCCGATAATGACATCAGGACAGAAGTCAAGATTGAAGGGAGTTGGGGCGATCCTAAAGGACTTGATGTCGTCTTCGTAGACGAGATGCAGTACCAAGAAGTCGAAGAGCGCTGCTATCTCACATTTGGCCAGGTCAGGCTACCCTCAATGGCGCCCCGTGACCTCGGAAGTGCGACGGCGGAGATACGGCCCGTTGTTCGCGTTGTGATGACCAAAAAAACGATGCTCCGTATGTTAGCAGCCCTGAGCCGCGGACAAGCGCGGGAGGGGGCTAGGACGCCGGAGATGGAGTTAGAGACATGACGACTAAAATCTTTGTAAGCAGTGCGACAAACACGAGGTCGCTCCAAGTCCGGGAGGAAGGCACCACTCCGGGTGGCATGGTGTGTGTGACGATTCCGCAGTCACAGCCATTCCGAGTTGCCGGTCGCGATGAAGTTGAGAGTATCTTGACGTCGCAGCTCTCCCGGATGGACCCTGTCTTTCAGCGACTCAAGTAATCGAGCGCTTGTAGGTGGACGACTTCGTTTGTCCCAGTTACGAGCACATTGTACTCGTCAACCGAACGATGATCGCCAGGTACGGCGGAGCGGGCCACCACGTATTGAATGGTGGCCCGCTTTCTAATGCCTTACATCTGATTCAAGGGCCGATATACGGCGTTGATCAATTTCCGACGCTGATTGAGAAGGCTTGCAAGGTCGCGCATGCCATCGCTACAGGACACGTATTTCAGGACGCTAACAAGCGCACGGCAGCCTCGTGCCTTGACTTGATTCTCAATCTCAACGGAAGTGTCCTCACCGTCACCGTTGACGATCTTGTCGAGTTGATGTACAGGTTGGCGCAGAATCAAGTCCCGTTGGACGAGTTCGTCGCTTGGACGAACCAGCGAGCGGCCTAGCTATTTTGGGGGCCGTGGTGGTTTCCCGCGCTTCAATGCCTTTCCGACAGCCTCTTTCCAGTCACCCTCCACCTTCAGAGTTTCCGCTTTTGGCCCGCGCTTTTTGGTGACCTTTTTTTTCGCCATGGTGTATAATTCTGAGGGTTCGAATGCTATGCGGTCGGCGGGATTCGAACCCGCACTCTCGGTGAAGAAATAGATTCCAGGTCTATCGCGTCTACCCATTCCGCCACGACCGCAGCCCCTACGTCTCCCGACGTTGGGGCTTTTTCTTATCCGCCTTCTGGCTTTGCACGTCGAAATTCCAAGATCGACGATCCTTTGGCGTGCCGCGCTCGGATCGGTAAGCTGTCGTCTCGGAAATATCCCAGCGGAAGGCTACCGATCGCTGCCATGTCAGTAACGGCAAAGGGAATGTCTTTGACCATCTGAGCCGGAGAAATCCCGCAATCGGAGTTCAAAATCTCGAACGCTTGCCGCATAGCGGCCGGCATTTCGAGCGGGACACCATCATTCTCGTAAGTCTCCCGACGCCGCATTGGGGCGTACGACTCCCAAAGGCGTCTCGCCTGCCGGTCTGAGATGAGATCCAGTTCGGTAAGCCGCATGATCATCGAGCCGATTGCCGCCCCCCACACGTCGCGCAGCTCGCGCAGCGCCGACAGTGTTGTGAGAAATATCGAGCGGCTGAACGATTCTGCCGGCATCAGAAACGCGCCAGCAAAGCGATTAGCCTGCTTCTCGATCAGCTTGTGAACTTCGGGCCTCGTCACGACCTCGCGGGGCAGGTGTCGGTGCAGCACCATATGAGCAATTTCATGGGCGGCATCAAATCGCGATCCCACTGCCGATTGCTTTCCGTCACTCAGGATGATGTACGGACGGTCCTCCGGGAGACCCCATTGGGAAAATGCATTCAGCGTCTTGTCGCCCAAATCAGTTCGGACAACGACTGCGCCGTTGTGTTCGAGCAGCCGCACGACGTTCGCGATTGGTCCGTCGCCGAGGCCCCAAAAGCGACGCGTCTCAACAGCGAGCCGTTCAAGGTCTCGCTCCGAAAGAGCGGCTGGGTCGTCGCCGTAACGAAATTGTGGGAAGCGCGCCGAGGGCAGTTCGACGTGTCGGTCCAAATACAACGTCGCTTCGCGTGTACGCTCTTTGAATGCCTCAGCCGACAGGCGAGCCCGTTTGGTAGCGGCGGCATAGGAGCGCATGAATGACGGAGACCCCTCATCCACATTCGGGGGTAGCGGCGTGAGAAAAAACGCTACCGGTTCCTCCAGAAAATCAGCGATGTTGCGCAGCACGTCCGGCCGCGGAACCAACTGACCCTTCAGGTATCGCGAGACCGTATTGTCCGCGACGTCCAAGTGCGCGGCGAGTGCCGTCGCCGTCTTCTTTGAACGCAGGAGCGCTTGGCGAAGACGACCCGGAACGAATCCATGGTGGTTCATTTCCATCTCTATTCGGAGCCGGTATCCAAACCCTCGTCCTTCTTCGGACGGGCACGCGGCTTGTTCTTCTTCGAATCCGGAACATCCTCGACGACGACGCCGCGTAGCTTCGCTAGCATATCGGGATGATCGAGGAACAAAGACGTGCGGTAAATGCACTCCTTCCCTTCGCGCTCCGGAACTTTCAGCATCATGAAGCCCGGTCGCGAGAGTACGCGGAGCTTACGGTACTCTCCCGTTTCCTCGTCGAGTTCTAATCGCCGTTCGCAGTTATGAAGCAAGAGAACGTGGAAGAACTTTCGACCATCGACTGCGGCGACATCTTCGAACAGATGAAAGTTCGTACCCGCAGCCATGGTGTTACGAAACAGGCTCGGTGGCGGAAGACGATCAGGCGCGGTGACAGCTTTGATGGAGATCAGGAGACTCGCCGACGCCATCGTGAAGTAGTCGTAGGTGCCATCATCGTGGCGATAGTCTTCGCCGGTCAGCGTCGGGTGCTTGCGGCAAAACAACTTGAACGACTGTTCGGTCAAAGCGAGCCGAAGGTGGCCGTACGCCTTCCTGCGCTGTGCAGGATCGAAATCGCGGGTGGCCTTCGCTGCTTCCTCATACGGCTTCCAGAGGTGCGCCATGGCATCCCGTTGTAATTCCGGACCGAACTCCGCTGCGATGGCATCCTTGACCCTGCGCGCTTCGCGATCCACGGCTCAGCTCCTCCGATGCGGTTTCCCTACAGTAGGGCCTCCGCAGTCGTCTGTCAACGCAAAGGGGGAAGAAAGTTTCAGAAACTCACCTGAACACATGCCGTATACCTTCTCTGACCGCCTGAATCGGTCCCGTCTTATTCTGATACTTGACACACGTTCGTGCGTCTAGTATAATAATTCCATGCCGAAAGTCGCCAGCAAGAGAACCCCACTCGAAGCCTCGATCCCAGCCGCCTGCGCCGATGAAGCCGCCGCCGTCGCGTTCCTCGAAGCGCAACGCTGGGGCGATACGCCGAACTGCCCGCGCTGCGGCGATACGGACGTGGCGATGATGAAGGCCAAGGACGGGAGCCGGAACGCGCGGTTCCTGTGGCGCTGCCACGGCTGCAAGCAGCAGTACACGGTGCGGGTCGGGACGATCATGGAAGATTCCCCGATCCCGTTCCGCTTCTGGTGCCTGGCCTTTTACCGGGCCGCAGCGAGCAAGAAAGGCGTCTCAGCGCTCCAGATTCAGCGCGAGACGGGCCTATCCTACAAGTCGGCCCTCTTTCTCATGCACCGGATTCGCTGGGCCATGGCGCCAGCCAATGAGCAGGAATCCAAGCTGACGGGGACCGTCGAGTTTGACGAGACCTACATCGGCGGCAAGCCGCGCTACCCGGCTCGCCGGGACGCCACGGTCCGCTACAAGGGCAAGGCCAAGGATTTCGACCAGCGGAAAACCGCCGTGCTCGGCGGCGTTGAGCGCGACAGTCGCGTGAAGGCGCGCGTGGTTCGGAACCTCAAGGCGGCGCAGATCGGCGCGCACGTTCTCGACATGGTGGACACGTCGGCCAAGCTCAACACCGACGAAAGCGTCGTCTACAAGGTCGTCGGGCAGGAATTCGCCAGCCACCAGCGCGTGAAGCACCACCTTGGGCAGTATTCGCGCTACACGCTCGACGGTGAGCAGGTGACCACGAACCGGATCGAAGGCTTTTGGGCCGGGCTCAAGCGGCAGATCGGCGGCACGCACCATTCGGTGAGCCGCAAGCACCTGCACCGCTACGTCAGCGAGTCAGAATTCAAGTACAACAACCGCAAACTGACGGACGGTGAGCGGACGGCGAAACTGATCCAAGCGGCGGATCATCGGCGTTTGACCTACACCGAGCAGACGAGCAACCGTGACCCCGAAACAGGCCAATTGATCTACGGGCATCGTCGGCCATACGGGAAGGGCAAATGAGTCCTGTGCGTCAACTACCTACTTCCGCGTCCTTGACCTAACCCTCGGGCGGGCCTAATTTTAGCGGACAATCTGCAAAGTGGACCGGAAGCTCGGTCCCACCCTCTGGCCCTCGTGCGTCGCGCGAGGCGTGCTACAGGAGTCCAGGTCTAGGCCGCCGCACCCGATTCGGGAGGGCGGTCCATGCGCGGACTCACTCAGAGGCCGCGTTTTTTATTTTCTTTCTTCCAGGAGTTCGGTATTCAGGACACAACCAAGCGCGTGCGGGTCAACCGCCAGATCCGCATCAGCCCGGTCCGCGTGATCGGTTCCGATGGTTCGCAGCTCGGCATTCTCGAAGTGGATACCGCGTTGCGGATGGCGGAAGAGCAAGGGTTGGATCTGGTCGAAGTCGCCGCGACGGCTCGGCCGCCCGTGGTCCGGATCATGGACTACGGCAAGTACAAGTTCGAAATGGCCAAGCAGGCGCGGGTCGCGAAGAAGAAGCAGCACGTGATCGAGCTCAAGGAAGTGAAGTACCGTCCCGGCATCGACGATCACGACTTCGACACGAAGACCCGGCACGCACGCCGGTTCCTGGAAGAGAAGAACAAGGTCAAGGTCACGATGATGTTCCGCGGGCGGCAGGTTGCGCACCCCGAGCTCGGTCAGGCCGTGCTCGAGCGCGTCGCCCAGTCGCTCACCGACGTCGGCAAGATCGAGAGCGCGGGCCGGTTGGAAGGCAAGTCCATGACGATGATTCTCGCGCCGAAATAATGAGGATGTTCACATGAAGATGAAAACCCACAAGGGCGCCGCAAAGCGGTTCAAGGTGACCGGCTCCGGGAAGGTCCGCCGGTTCAAGGCGTTCAAGAGCCACATCCTGACGAAGAAGACCTCCAAGCGGAAGCGCCGTCTGCGCCAGGCGGGCCTCGTCGCAACCACCGGTGACGCCAAGCGCGTAAAGCGCCTGATCCAGGCCTAAGGAGAGAGACCCATGCCTCGTGCCGTATCGAACGTTCCGCGCCTCAAGCGGAAGAAGCAGGTCATGAAGGCTGCGCGCGGCGCCTTTGGCGCCCGCAGCAAGCTGTGGCGCCCCGCCAAGGAAACGGTGGAGCGCGGCTGGAAGTACGCGTACCGCGATCGCAAGAACAAGAAGCGCGATTTCCGCCGGCTGTGGATCACGCGCATCAACGCCGGCGCGCATCAGAACGACATGAATTACAATACGCTCATGAACGGGCTGAAGCTCGCCGGGATCGAGGTGAATCGGAAGATTCTCGCCGATCTCGCCGTGCACGATCCCGCCGCCTTTACGGCTCTCGCCGACAAGGCGCGCTCCGCGGTCAGCGCCGCGTAACGACCCGCTCGTCTCACACGGCGGCAGCGCGACGCGAGTCGTTCTGCCGCCGTTGCCGTTGTCACCCGCGCGCCGCGCCGTCGCGGCCGCGGTCCTCTCCCGGACTACCGTGGACCTTCAGGAATTCATCACCGAAGCCGACGCCATCGAACACGAGGCGGCGGCGGCCTTTCAGGGAGCCGCCGATGCCGACACGCTGGAGGCGGCGCGCATTGCGTTCCTCGGCGACCGCCATGGACGCGTGAAGGCGTTGCAGGACGCGCTTCGCGGCATCGCGAAGGAAGACAAGCCGGCGGCTGGCAAACGCTTCAACGACGTGCGCACGCGGCTGACGGAGCTGCACGCCAGCCGGCAGTCGGCGGTGCGATCGCGCGCATCCGACGGCGCCTGCGAGGATCGGTCGCTGCCGCCGCGCCGCCAGTGGCGCGGCGCGAAGCATCCGGTCACTCTCGTCATCGAGGAAATCGAAGTCATCTTTCGCGAGCTTGGATTCACCATCGCCGAAGGCCCGGAAGCCGAGACCGAGTGGTACAACTTCGGCGCGCTGAATTTTCCGCCGAATCACCCGGCGCTCGACGCGCACGACACGCTCTACCTCGAAGGCGAAGGGCTGCTGCGCACGCACACCTCGCCGGTGCAGGTGCGCACGCTCCAGCGCGTGCCGCCGCCGATTCGCGTGCTCATTCCCGGCACGGTGTACCGGCGCGATTTCTTCGACGCGTCCCACGCGCCGGCGTTCGCGCAGATCGAAGGCCTGTGCGTCGACGAAGGCATCAGCTTCGTCGATCTCAAGTCGACGCTCAATCGCTTCGCCGAACGCTTCTTCGGCGCGGCCCGCACCCGCTTTCGGCCGTCGTACTTTCCGTTCACCGAGCCGTCGGCCGAGATGGATGTCCAGTGCGGCATCTGCGGCGGCAGCGGCTGCGCCGCGTGCAAGGGCACCGGCTGGATCGAGATCCTCGGCTCGGGCATGGTGCACCCCAACGTGCTCGCCGCGGCCGGCGTCGATCCCGAACGATACACGGGCTGGGCGTTCGGGATGGGGCCGGCGCGCATCGCCATCAGCCGATATGGGATTCCTGATATCAGGATCCTCTACGACTCGGACGTGAGATTTCTGGAGCAGATCTCCGAATGAACGTTTCGTATGACTGGCTGCGGGGCTTCGTCCCGTTCGGGCTGACCGCCGCCGAGTTGCGCGACGAGCTCACCGCGCACACGGCCACGGTCGACGAGCTGGTCGCGCTGCGCGCCGATCTGCAGCCGATCGTCGTCGCACGAGTCGTCGAGGAGGCGCCGCATCCGGACTCCGATCACCTGCACGTCACGAAAGTCGACGCCGGCACGGGCACGCTGCTCGACGTCGTGTGTGGCGCGCCCAACGTGACGGCGGGGAAGCTGTATCCCTTCGCGCCGACGGGCACCGTTTTGCCCGGCGGCCTCAAGATCCAGAAGCGCAAGATTCGCGGGGCGATCTCCGACGGCATGCTCTGTTCGGCGCGCGAGCTGGCGCTCGGCCAGGAGCAGCAGGGCATTCTCGAGCTGCACGTCGACGTGCCGCCCGGTACGCCGTTGCTCGACGCGTTGCCGGTCGGCGACATGCGTCTCGTCCTTGATGTCGGGGCGAACCGGCCCGACCTGCTGTCGCATCTCGGAGTGGCGCGCGAGATCGCCGCGGTCATCCAGATGCCGCTCGGACTTCCCGACATCGAGGGACCGAACGTCGAAATGCCGGACGCGTCGACTGGCGCAACCACCGCCAACGCTGACGGCGTGAGCGTGCGCGTCGATGAGGCCGAGCTGGTGCGCCGCTTCATGGGCGTTGTGATTCGGGGCGTAAAGGTCGGCCCAAGTCCCGAATGGCTGGTGCAACGTCTCGCGTCGGTCGGTGCACGGTCGATCAACAACGTCGTCGACGCGAGCAACTATGTACTGCACGAGCTGGGACAGCCCACTCACACATTCGATCTTGCGAAACTGCGCGGCGCGAGCGTCGTCGTGCGACGCGCCCGAGCGGGCGAGCGAATCACCACGCTCGATGGAACCGAGCGGGCATTGAACGCGGAGACGATCGTCATCGCCGACGCTGAGCATCCGCACGCGATCGCCGGTATCATGGGTGGCGCGGAGAGCGAGGTCTCGGATTCCACGACGGACGTCTTTCTCGAGGTGGCGAACTTCAATCCGCGCCGTATCCGCGATGCGCGGCGGGCGCTCGGGCTCTCGACCGATGCCAGCTATCGGTTCGAGCGCGGCGTCGACGTCGAGATCGCGCCGATCGCGCTGCAGCGCGTCGC
>JAICKA010000117.1 GCA_025928185.1 Gemmatimonadaceae bacterium | reverse complement strand
CCAAATCTGGCATCAGCGGACGTTCTACACGGGCCTCGACAAGCGACGGCGGCGGCCGGAATTCCCGAGGCTCATGGTTCGCCACAATAGATGTGATGCATCCGACGGAGGGGATCTCCAAAGTCATGCACACCTGCACCAGCGACGCGCGCACGCCAGATCCATAGCGCGCCGCGGTCGCGTAGACGCCTCGCCGCCGTATCCAGGTGAGGTCCGAAACGGTGTCGGGCTGGCGTCGATCGTTCGGCGCTGCAGCGGGAAGCGACGCGTCGAGCTCGATCCCGTCACCCTGGACGCGCACTGGGCCGATGGGGTATTCCAGCTCCCCGATTGCATTCAGCAACGAATCGTCTGCGCAAAGCGCGGCGAGCTTTCGATCGATCTCGTTGTGCACGGGCAGCGCGTAGACAGGCACCGAGACCGCCGGTTCGCGCACATTCCACCGCGTTATATAGAGCGATCCGCGAACGCTCGATGCGTCCGAGCAACCGGCGGCGGCCAGACATCCGCACGCGATCAGGATCCGACGGAGCACGACGCCGACTACTCTGCCCGTAGCGCGATCACCGGATCGACCCGCGCCGCCCGCCGCGCCGGCACCCAGCTCGCCACCACCGCCGTCACGCCGAGCACGACGACGATCGCCGCATAGGTGACGGGGTCGTTCGGCGTCAGATCGTACAGAAACGTGCGCAGCACCCGTGCCGCGGCGAACGCGCCGCCGAGACCGATGACGACGCCCACGCCCACCACCGCCAGTCCTTCGCCGATCACGAGCCGCTGTACGCTCCCGCCCTCGGCCCCGAGCGCGATGCGGATGCCCATCTCGCGCGTTCGCTCCGTGACCGCGAACGCGAGCACGCCGTAGATGCCGATCGCGGCGAGCAGCAGCGCGGCGAGCGCGAACGCCGTGAGCAGCATGGTGCGGAAGCGGTTCTGGGCCGTCACGGTGCGTTCGCGTTGCCCCATCGTCTGCATGTCCTCCACCGGCTGCTGTGGCGCGACCTCGTGCACGGCGCGACGCAGCTCGTTGCCGATCGATGCCGGATCTCTCATCGTGCGCACGAACGCGATCATCTGCCATCCCGACGGAAGTTGCGCACTCGGCACGTACGTCACCGGGCCCGGTGCGGAATCCGGCCGCTCGCGCACGTCGCCGACGATCCCGATCACCTCGGCGTCCTTGACCTCCCGGCCGACCGCGACGTGCTTGCCGATCGGATCGTCGGTTCCGAAGAACGTCTTTACCGCGCTCGCGTTGAGCAGGACGACCTTCGGAGCGCCGGCGCGATCGGTCGAGGCAAACGGTCTCCCGCGCAGCAGGGGCACGTGCATGAGCGAAAACCAGTTCGACGTCACGACGTCCACGCCGGTGACCTTGGCGTAGAGATTGTCCGGCACCGGCAAGTCCGCCCGGACGAGCGACGTGCGGATGCAGCTGGGGACCAGCGGCACGCAACTGTCGAGTGCGGCGTCCGTGACGCCGGGCACCGCCCGAACCCGATTCAGAAGTTGTGAATAGAAGCCGGGCAGCGCAGCGGCCGGCGTCGACGGCGGCGGCTCGAAGTTCAACGTGATCAAGTTCGACTTGTCGAAGCCGATGTCCACCGACAGCAGCCTGGAAAGACTGCGCACCAGCAGCCCCGATCCCACGAGCAGCACGAGCGCCAACGCGACCTCGGCCACGACCAGTGTGCGGCGGCCGACGCCCATGCGAGTCGCCGCTCGATCGCCCTGGAGCACGTTACTCACCGATGCGCGGGCAGACCCGAACGCCGGCGCGGGGCCGAACAGCAGACCGACGACGATCGACGTCGCCAGCGCGAACGCAAGCGCCTGCCAGTCGAGCGTGATCGAGGAGAACGCGACCGCGCCGATCGTCGCGGCCGGCCCGTGCGTGCTGCGGAATACGGTGGTCGGGTCGACTGACGCGAGAACGTGAACGCCGATCCAGGCTACGCCGACACTCGCGATGCCGCCGAGCAGCGCGAGCATCAGGCTCTCCACGAGCAGGAGCCGCACGAGCCGGCCGCGGCCCGCACCGATGGCGACGCGCACGGCGATCTCCCGCCGACGCGCGCTGGCGCGGCCGAGCAGGAGACTCGCCACGTTGACGCAGGCGATGCCGAGGACGAGCCACGCTGCCCCGAACAGGATCAGCAATGACCGCTTCACCAGCGGCTCGATCCGCAGCGCATCGAGTGCGGCGGCGTGCACTTCCCATTTGAGCTTGCCCATGCGGTTCGGAAACTCGTTCGCCAGGCGCCCGCCGAGTACCGACACTTCGTGCTCGGCGCGCAACGCGGTGACGCCCGGCGCGCGCCGAGCGACGATCGCGAGCATGGACGTTCCCGGTTGAGCCAGCGCGTCGGCGATCGTCGTGACTGGAACGAAGATCTCCGCCTGACCGGACAGCCCGCGAAAGTCGCGCGGTCCCACGCCGATGATCGTCCACGGCTCGCGATCGATGTCGATCGTGCGTCCGACGATCGACGAATCGGCGTTGAACCGACGCTGCCAGAGTGCGTACGAGATCATCACCTCGTGCGGCGCTTCCGCGTCTGCGTCGACCGATCGGTCGAAGTCGCGCCCGCGCTCCGGCGCGAGCCCCAGCGTGCGCAGATACGAGGCGCTGACGTACTCACCGCTGACGCGCTCGACGTCGCCGCTCGTCAACGTCACGTCCATTGCCGTGTAGACGGCCAGACTGCTGAAGCTGCGCTGTACGTCGCGCAACGCGGTGTACGTCGGATACGCGAAGCCGGGCCTCAGCTCCGGGCGCCTCCCCTCGGCCGGCAGCACCAATGAGACTTTCATCAACTCGTCCGGCTGCGCGTAGGGCAGGGGGCGCAGCAGCAGCACGTTGACCGCGCTGAAGATCGCCGTCGTCGCCCCGCCGCCGATCGCCAGCGTGAGCACCGCGACCGCGGTGAAGGCGGGTCGACGCGCGAGCCCGCGCGCGGCGTACCGCACGTCTTGCATTACGCTGTCGGCAAATTCGGCAATGCGCATGCGACGCTCCCGCTGATCGGCGTTGATATGGAGTTGCTGGCGAATCTGCTCCGGCGACCCGCCGAGTCGACGGATCGCCTCGGCGCGCGCATCGTCGGGCGACATCCCGCGCGCGACGAGGTGCTCGACGCGGCAGGCGATGAGCGTCTCGAGCTCCTCGTCCGCGTCGCGCTGCATCGTGGCGCGCGTGCGAATCGGAAAGCGCAGCAGCCGGCGCACGCCAGGGCGAATGTCGAAGCGCATGGCTCTCACGCCCGGGATTGTGTGGTCTTGGCGGAGAGGATCGAGACGACTGCGTCGAGGTGATCGACGAGCCGCGCGGCTTCGGTGCGGAGGAACTCGCGGCCGGCGGCGGTGATGCGGTAGTACTTGGCGCGCCGTCCGTTCTCTGTCACACCCCACTCGCCGACGAGATACCGGCGGCCCTCGAGACGGTGCAGCGACTGGAGCAGCGCCGCGTCGTCGATCTGCACGCGGCCGTCGGATCGTTCCTCGATCCAGTTCGTGATCTCGAAGGCGTGCATCGGCGACCACGAGAGGGTCTTGAGCACGAGCGGGTCGAGCGTACCACGGAGCATGGGCATGTCTTCCTCTCCTCCTCGTATCTAAGGGTAGATGCGAGGGGGAGGGGGGCGCAAGATGCTGGCAACTGGGCGCTGGGGACTGGTGGGCTGCTGGTTATTGGAATGCGGGCAGCGTGCGGGCCGGCATGTGACGCCTCGCTCGTGCCGACAGTTTAGGGAATGAACCCGAGAGGTACCGATGCCGAAGACGAGACTGCAACTGCCCCGATTCACGTTCAGCATCAGGCGCCGCGTTCTTCTTGCTGTCTGCGTGGGACTTTGCGCCGTGTACGCGGTCGCGTGCCGCGATGGCCTGGCGCCGCTGCCGCCGGGCGATGGTCCGCTCACCGGGACGTGGATCCAACCGAGTGTCGATACGTGGGTCCAGCTCGACCTCAGTCAATCGGGCACGCGCGTGGTCGGCTATCTTCGAGAGGGCTCCGCACCCAGTGGAAAGCTGAGCGATCCGATCCGGGTAACCGGCACGGCGACTCTCCCGCAAGCGACCATTCAGTGGCCGGAGAATGGAGTAGAGCGAACCATGAACGCGACGCTCTCGGCCGATGGCGATTCGCTGACGGGAACATGGTCGGCCTCGGGTCAGCCGCCCACTCCGTTCTTCCGCTTCACGCGGGCTACGCCGTAGCTCGCGGCGGTGCCATGACGGAGAGCACCGCTCATTCGTCCTTGAGGGACGAGCAGCACCGCTTCGGTGCGGCACCTCAGGAGTCGAATGCATCTACTCATTCGTGGGCTGGTCGGCGCCACGGCAGTGCTGACCCTCGGCGCCGCCGCCGCCGCGGCGTCGCACCGCGCGTCTGACGCAGCGCATACGCCGGCGGACTCGCTCCGCGTCCCCATTCTGGTTTACCACAGCGTGATGCCGCACCACCCGGGGCAGACGTCCGAGCAGCGCGTGCTCGACGTCAGCGACTCGGCGTTCACGGCGCAGATGCATTATCTCGTCGACAACGGATATCACGTCGTCTCGTTCGCTGCGCTCGTCGATGCCCTCGAGGGCCGCGACACACTCCCGAAGCACGCCGTCGTGCTCACGTTCGACGACGGCTGGGTCAACCAGTATCACCACGCTTTCCCGATCCTCCGCCGCTTCGGGATGACGGCGACCTTCTTCGTGTTCACCACGCCGATCGGCAAGGATGGGAAGCTGATGACGTGGGATCAGCTGCGCGAGCTGCAGGCCGCCGGAATGACGATCGGCTCACATACGCGCACGCATCCCGTGCTCCCGGACTATCACGCGGCGCTGCACAACGAGATCGTGATGAGCCGCGCCGACATCGCGCACCACCTCGGCCGCGCCCCCGACTTTTTCGCCTACCCGTTCGGCGCATGGGATTCCGCGAGCGCCGCATGGGCCCGCACCGCCGGCTACCGCGCCGCGCGCGCCTATCGCGGCGGTGCGTGGAACTCAGCGTCGGACCTGTACCATCTCCGGGCGATTCCGGTCACCGACAACATGGAGAAGTTCGAGCGGGCGGTGAGCGGGGAACGAACGCGGGTCATGGCGCATCAGACGTCGACACGGCGGTAATCGGCCGTCGTCCGTCGTCATGATGTGCGCGACGGCCGCTCTGGCTTCTGGTGGCTCTTAGATCACGGGCCTGCGCACGGCGAACTCCAGTGAAGAGCGTCTGAGCCTCGAGCCGCTGAGGGGCCAGCACCACGATGTGGCTCAGAATGGAGCCCCGAGCCGAGAGCGCCAGCTCATAGCTCCAGGCTCCGCGTCGCGCCACAGCAACACGCTGGCCGCTCACCAGCTCACGGCTTTTGTGGCTCTCCACTGGGGCTCGCGTTGCGCAGGCTCGGACCGTCCCGGGCAAATGAAGCCAGCCCGACGCCGTTGAGCGCTCCGCCGCTCCGCCGCTCCACCGCTCCACCGCTCACAACACCGCCCGTATCCACCGCGAAAACCGGCTGATCAGCGACGACTGCTTCGGCAACAGCTTTTCCAACTCCGCGGGCGTATCGATCCACGTCGTGCGCGCCATCATATAGAAGAGATCCACCAGCCCCGCCGACGCCTGCGGGCCCGACACGATCAGCAGCGCCTCGCCGTCGGACATCATCCCGCGGTCGTCCATGTTCTGCGAGCCCTCGGCGAAATAGAAGCTCACGCGCTTCCGCTCCGCCGGCGGAATGCTCGCCTCGTACGACTTCATCATCTGATCGGCGCGCCGCGTGGCCGCTGTATCCACCGCCGGATGCGCGTCGCCCAGCTCTTCGGCGAAGCTCGTCGTCTGATTCGATTGCGTGCGCATCGCGTCGGCGAGCATGTCGTCCCAGCCGGGCTGACGCAGCAGCGCCGCGATCGCGCTCTCGCGCGCCACCACCTGCGTCTTGCGATGCGGCTGCGGCGGATGCGGCGGCTCGCTCGTCGCCAGCTTCGTCGCGTCGGGGCGGCCAGGGTTCGCGATGTCGTGCTCCACGCGATCGAGCACCGCGAGCGTCTTGTCGTCGAACGGAATCACCTGCCGAATCCACGGATAGCGCGCGAGTCCCGCGCGCACCTCGCGCAGCCGGCCGGGAGCGTCGTCCTCCTGTGCGTGCGCCGCGAACAGACCGATGTGCAGCTCGCCGCCGCTCGCGGCGATCACCGGCGCGAGGCTGTCGCGCAGCGCGAGCATGTTCGTCAGCACGTCGTGCGCCCGCGCCATCGCCGGCGCGTTGGGAATCGGCGCGTTGGCCAGCGCCGGCGCGATGATCTCGACGCGCGCACCGCGCGCCGCCGCGCCGGCGAGCATGCCCGCCCACGTCTCGCCGTACCAGAGCTGGTCCGGCACGATGATCACCGTGCCGGGCTGCGCGAGCGTGTACAACATCGCGCGCGCGATCGACGACCGCTTGTCGCCGAAGCCGACATTGTTGTGCACCTGCAGCGCTCGGCCGACGAACTCGTCGAGATTCGCTTTTTCTTCCTCGGCATGCGTGCTGGCGACGGCGCGCAGCGGCGCCGGAATCTGCTCGTCCGAGTAGCCGTTGGCGTGCAGCGCGTATCGGAGCGCGTCGCGCGCGTCGAGCGTCGCCGGTCCGCGCAGTCGAAAGCCACGGTCCTCCCACGAATTGCTCGAGTACGCCTCGCCGATGCCGATGCCCATCACGAACACCGCGCCGCGATCGGGATGCGCCTCGTCGACGTCGTACAGCACCAGCTTGCGATGGTCGCGCATCAAGTTGTCGGGCGTGAACGGAATGCCCGGAATGATGTGCCCACTGCGGAACGAGAAGTCCGTTTGATGCGCGACGTTCACGTGCACCTTGATCGTGTTGCGCAGCCATTTGTCTGCGTCGCCCGACGCCCGCGCATCGCGCTGCAATCGCCACGACGCGGCAATGGCGGCGCGCAGCTCGGCCTGGCGTTGGAGCAAATGCTTCTCGCGTGTGCCGTCGTCGCCGGCGAGGTGCATCGACGCGTGCAGCGGATCGGCAAGGATGGTGAGCCACAGCCGTCCGTCCGACACCTCGTAGTAGTACTGGTCGTGCAGGATCATGTACATCGGGAACACGCCGGTGCTGTCGTAGCGCTTGACCGCCGCGGTCAGCGCCGGGAAGTACGCGTCCGCCACCATCGTGTAGCCGACGTTGTCGATCGTGCGGGTGAACCAGGAGCGTCCCATGAACTCGTGCGTCCACAGCACGTGATAGAACCGCGCCGCGAGGATTGAGCGCGCGACCTCGAGCGTGAGGTCGGTGCTGCGCATGTACGTCAGGTCATTGTTGTCGGTGAACGGGTGGCCGACCACGCGCCCAATCAGAGAATCCACCTGCGCTTGTTCGTCGTATTCATCGAGCGTCAGCGCCAGATCCATCGGCAGCCAGATGCGCCGCGAGTCGCGCTGCGCGACGATGCTGCGCATCGGTGTCGTGACTGCGTGCAGCCAGGCGGCGAATGCGGATAGCGTGGCCGGTTGCCGTGCTGGCGCAATGCCGGATGAGTCGCGCAGCCACCGATCGAAGTCCACCGTGGCGCCGCCGCCGAGCCGCGTGACGTCGACGTGCTTCGCGCGGCCGAACACCGAGTCCACCGGAATGATG
>JAICKA010000192.1 GCA_025928185.1 Gemmatimonadaceae bacterium | reverse complement strand
CTTGCTCTCCTCGCCGCCGTGCGGCAGGAACTCGTGCAACGGCGGATCGAGCAGCCGGATCGTGACCGGATAGCCGTTCATCGCCTCGAAGATTCCCTCGAAGTCCGACCGCTGCATTGGCAAGAGCTTGGCGAGCGCCCGGCGGCGTCCCGCCGCATCGCGGGCCACGATCATCTCGCGCATGGCGGTGATCCGGTCACCCTCGAAGAACATGTGCTCGGTGCGACAGAGTCCGATGCCCTCGGCGCCGAGCCGGCGCGCGATGCGCGCGTCGTGTGGCGTATCGGCGTTGGCGCGAACGCGCAGCCGCCGCGCTTCGTCCGCCCAGCCGAGCAGTCGCGCGAACGTTTGATAGGACGGAGCCCGGCCCGGATCGAGCATGCCGCGCACGACCTGCACGACCTCGCTGGGAGTGGTGGGCAGCTCGCCGAGAAACACTTTGCCGCTCGCGCCGTCGACAGTGATCCATTCGCCTTCGGACACAGCTGTGTCGTCGACCGTAAACCGGCGGTGCTCGAGATCGACGTGCAGCGCCTTGCAGCCGACGACGGCGCACTTGCCCATGCCGCGAGCGACGACCGCGGCGTGGCTGGTCATGCCGCCGCGCGCGGTGAGCACGGCCCGCGCCGCGACGATGCCGTGAAAATCTTCCGGCGTCGTTTCATCGCGGACGAGAATGACCTGCTCGCCGGCGGCAGCGCGCTGTTCGGCGACGTCCGGATCGAACACCGCGAGGCCGCTCGCCGCGCCGGGACTGGCCGGCAATCCGGTGGCGATCGGAGTGGCGCGCACGCCTGGATCGATCACGGGGTGCAGCAGCTGATCGAGCTGATCGGGTGCGACGCGCTGCACCGCCTGCTGCGGCGTGATCACGCCTTCGTCCACCATGTCGGTGGCGATGCGCACGGCGGCCGCGGCGGTGCGCTTGCCGGTGCGCGTCTGGAGCAGATACAACCGCCCGCGCTCGACGGTGAACTCGATGTCCTGCATCTCGTGGAAATGCCGCTCGAGGCGCTCTTCCGTGTCGCGCAGATCGGCGTACGCCTGCGGCAGCAGATTCGCCATCTCGTCGATGCTCAGCGGCGTGCGAATGCCCGCAACGACGTCCTCACCCTGGGCGTTGATGAGAAATTCCCCATAAAACTTCTTTTCACCGGTCGACGGATTGCGCGTGAACGCGACGCCGGTGCCGGAGTCCTCGCCGAGATTGCCGAACACCATCGCCACGACGTTCACCGCGGTGCCTAGGTCTTCGGGAATGCCGTTCACGCGGCGGTAGTCGACGGCCTTCTTGAGCGTCCACGAGCGCCACACCGCTTCAATGGCGCCCCAGAGCTGGGTCGTGGGATCCATCGGGAAGTCGTGACCCGTGTGGTTCTTCACGAGCCGCTTGTACTCCTCGACGAGATTGCGCAGCGCGGTCTCGCTCAACTCCGCGTCGGAGCTGACGCCCGCCGTCAACCGCTTGGCCGCGAGCAGATGCTCGAATTGCGAGAACGGAACGCCGAGCACGACGTCGCCGTACATCTGGATGAAGCGCCGATAGGAATCGTAGGCGAAGCGCGGATTGCCGCTCGCGCGCGCGAGTCCCTGCACGGCGAGATCGTTCAAGCCGAGGTTGAGGATCGTTTCCATCATGCCCGGCATGGACACCGCGGCGCCGGAGCGGACGGATACGAGCAGCGGATTGTCGGCGTCGCCGAATCGTTTGTCGGCCGCGCGCTCGAGGCGCTTGAGCGCCGCATCGACTTCGCCCCGCAACGACGGCGGCGCGTGGCCATCACGCAGGTAGGTGATGCACAGCGACGCGGCAATGGTGAACCCCGGCGGCACTGGCACGCCAAGATTCGTCATCTCGGCGAGGTTGGCGCCCTTGCCGCCGAGCAGTGACTTCATCTCTCTGGTGCCTTCCGCGCGCCCCTCGCCGAAGAAGAACACCGATTTATCACGCGCGGCGGCCTGCGCCGCCTCCGCGTTCGTCATCTCACTGGGACCGAGCGAAGTGGCCATGGTTTGGTTGTGCGGGACACGGCCCAGCGGCGGTCCGCGTCAACAACCGCAGCCGAAGCGGAGCTTGTCGGGATCAGTTGGAGGGGGCGTGGGATAATCGCCCGAGAAGCAGGCATGGCAAAACCCGTGCGGGCCGGACGGCACCGACCCGAGCATGCCGTCGAGCGACAGATATCCAAGACTGTCCACGCCGAGATGCGTCGCGATCTCGCTCGTCGAGAATTTCGCGGCGATCAGCTCCTCGCGCGACGGCGTGTCGATGCCGTAGTAGCACGGGCCCGTGACGGGAGCGGAGCTGACGCGCAAATGCACCTCACGTGCGCCGGCCGCACGCACGAGCGCGACGAGGCCGCGCGTCGTCGTGCCGCGCACGATCGAGTCGTCGACCATCACCACGCGCTTGCCGGCGAGCACCTCGCGCACCGGATTGTACTTGACCTTGACCTTGGCGTCGCGGCCAGCCTGCGTCGGCTGAATGAAGGTGCGGCCGACGTAGTGATTGCGAATGAGCGCCAGCTCGTACGGCAGTCCGCTCTGTTCGGCGAATCCCAGCGCCGCCGAGTTGGAGGAGTCCGGCACGCTGAACACCAGCTCCGCGGTCGGAGCCGGATGCTCGACCGCCAGGCGCCGGCCGAGCGCGCGGCGGGCGCGATCGACGGACTCGCCGTACACGCGGCTGTCCGGCCGCGCGAAATACACAAACTCGAATACGCAGCGGTGCGGCTCGCGCGCCGGCAGCGGATGGGTCGAATGAATTCCGTCGGAATCGACGGCGATGATCTCCCCCGGCTCGACCTCGCGTTCCACGGTAGCACCGACGATGTCGAGCGCGCACGTCTCCGACGCGAAGACCACCGCGTCACCGAGGCGCCCCATGGTGAGCGGCCGCCAGCCGCGCGGGTCGCGCGCGGCGAGCAGCGTGTCGCCCATGGCGACGATCAGGCTGTACGCGCCTTCGACCCCGCTCAGCGCGTCGGCCAGCCGGTCGGCGGGCGACCCGGCGCCGGAGCGGGCGAGGCGGTGCACGACGACTTCCGAGTCATTGGTGGAAGCGAAGATGGAGCCCTGGTCCTCGAGCTCCATCCGCAATTCCGCCGCGTTGATCAGGTTGCCGTTGTGGGCCAGGGTGATGTAGCCGCCCCTCGATCGCGCGACCACCGGCTGCGCGTTCTCGATCGTCGACGAGCCGGAGGTGCTGTAGCGCGTGTGCCCGATGGCGGTAACGCCGGCCATCTTCGAGAGCTCGACGGCGACGGCATCCGAGAGGGTGCCCATGGTGCGAACGGCGCGCGCCGTGCCCGCCGGATCGATCGACACCACGCCAACCGACTCCTGGCCGCGGTGCTGGAGAGAATACAGACCAAGCTGGGCGAGGTGCGTCGCGTCCGGATGACCGCGCACACCGAAGATGCCGCACATGACGAAAGTTCGGTCAGGGAATCAGAAAACGCGCATGCTAGGACGCTGATACCGCCGAGGCCCGCGCCATCAGGCGCGGAATCGCCTCGTGATACGCCTCGTCCAGCCGCTCGAGCGTGGCCACCATCGAGCCGGCCACCGTCGTAATCTGCATCGGCGCGCCCACGGCTCCAACCTGTCCGATCACGCGGGCGGCCACGCCGTGCGACCGGGCGATGCCGAGCAGCGTATCCGGCATCGGCGTCGACACGATCACGCGGGCCTGCGCCTCGCCGAACAGCAGCGCGCGGTTCGGCAGGTCGCGCCAGTGCGTGAGGTCGATCGTCGCGCCGCGCGGCGATTCGCGGTCCATGATGCAGCATTCGGCGAGTGCGACGGCGAGGCCGCCGTCCGCGCAATCGTGCGCCGACCGCACCACGCCGGCCCGGATGGCCTCGAGCAAACCGTCGATCAGGCTTCGCTCGGCTGCGGGATCGCAGGCCGGCGGGGCGCCGGCGACGACGCCGTGGACCCGCGCCAGATATTCGCTCGCGCCGAGCTCGGCACTCGGGTCGCCGAGCAGCACGATCGTGTCGTGATCTTCCTGGAACGAGGCGCGCGTGATGTGCGCCAGCATG
>JAICKA010000055.1 GCA_025928185.1 Gemmatimonadaceae bacterium | reverse complement strand
TCGTTGTCGAGCGGCGCCACCACGTCCTCGAACGCGGATGCGCTGCTCTCGAACAGGCGCGTCTTCGCGCCGGTCTCGACGTTCACCTTGTCGACGAAGTTGCGCGGCGCTTCCTGCGTCCAATCGGGATAGTACTTCGTGCCCTCGAGGTACACGCTGTTGCCGTCCGACCCGACGAGCACGACCGGCAGATCGTTCGGACCGCGCGTCGTCTGCAGCGCGCCCGGGTTGTTGTAGAACGCTGAATCGCTCACCGTGGCGCCGCGCCCGCCGCCGAAGCCGCCGCGCCCGCGGCCACCGCTGGCCGCGATCGACCCGCCTTTCGCGATCTCATAATGCTTCGACGGATCCGCCAGGCGCACGGCGTACAGATCGTCGCCCTCGTCGACGAACAGCGTCTTGCCATCCGGGCTGAACTCCGCCGACGTGATGCGGCCGTTCGCCTCGTACAGCACCTTCGCGTCGCCCTCGCCGAACGGCGGCAGCCACTGATAGAGTCGGTCCTTTCGCGCCGCCTGTCCGCGGCCAGCGCCGCGACCCGCGGCACCGCGACCAGCCGCGCCGCGGCCCGCGGGCGCCGCATCGCCCTGCAAGTACACGAGACCCGCACCGACCGGGTTCCAGCGGATGTCGCGCTTGCCCGTGTCCGACTCGGCGCCGCGACCGCGTCCGCCACCATTCGCCGGCTGCCCTTCCGCGAGCTTACGCGTGGCGAGCGTCGTGATCACCTTGCCATTCGCGTCCCACAGCTGCTCGGTCGTGCCGAACATCGAGACCGGCACGAGATACGAGTACGGCTTGGTCTGCAGCGTCACGCGGAAATACTGCCCATCCGGCGAGGCATCCACGTCCGTGATCAACGCCGGCGCGCCGACCTTCTTCGCGGCGTGCGACTTCACGTCGATCACCGCGAGCTGGCCGAGCGTGTAATAGTCGAGGAGATCCTTGTCGTACTGGTCGGCCAGCAAGCTGGCGTACACGCGATTCTTGTCGACTACGCCCTCCTGGCTCGTCCGCACCTGCGGACCCGTCGCGATCGCGGGCTGCTTGGGCTCCGCCGGCCGACCGTCGGGCAGCAGCACCGTGACGATGCCCTTGCCGTCGGCCGTCCAGTCGAAGCGCGTCACGCGCGTGGCCAGCAGTGGTGTCTTGGTGATTTGCACCGACTTGCCGCTCGCCGCATCCGCAACGTAGATGTGCGTCGCCGCGTCGAAGCTCGCGATGTAGGCGATTGATTTGCCGTCGGGCGACCACGTCGGGTCGTTGATCACGGCGCCCTTCGGGGTGTCGATCGCCCGCTTTGCGCCGGTCGTGGGATCCAGCAGCGTCAGGCCCACGCTGCCGCGCGTCGTGAGCGCGCGGGCGCGGTTCGCCTTCCAGTCGATCTCGACGCCGCCCAGCCGATAGTGCGGCTTGCCGAACACGTCGATGCTCGGCAGACCTTCCGTCTCGAGCTTGAGGAAGTACCGGTGATCGGGACTGGGATTCGTGAACACCACGTTGTTGCGCGGCGCCGTCACGATCCGCTCGACGACGGCCGGAGGTTTGACGTAGGTCTCCTTCGCCAGAATCTCTTTCGGATTCCAGCCTTGCTGTATGACCTGTTGGGCGGCAAGCGGCGCGGAGCACAAAACGGCGGCGCCAAAGGTGATGCCGGTCGCGAGCCGTCGCGAGAACGAGTTGCGCGTCATGCTCTAAGAAAGAAAGGGGTGGACGACAAAGGACGGCACCGAAAGACACGGTCCGCCGCACGATGAGAGATCGCGTTCTAATCAGGGTATACGATGGCTGTCGCGTGTTCGTTGCGCCATGGCGCGGTGGCGTAGCGCGCTGGCAGCAGAGTTGAGCTTTGATCGCGCCGAACCCATTGCGCGCTCGCAGAGCTCCTCGAGCCTGCAGATGCTGCAGGTTGGCTGACCAAGTCCGATCAAACCGGCGTCTTCGCGGCGCCTTAACCGTGGAAGCAACCGAGCCTGATACCGAGATCGACGTCGCGGTTGGCTGAATCGATCGGGTAAGGGAGCAATTCCCCCGTCTCATTAAGGCCATGCAATCGACGTCGGCGCGTGAACCGAACGTCGCTACCGCAATTATTGGCCTTACCGCGCCGGAATGGGTCGCAGCACCCCGACGTGAGCGGGATTCAGCTTACCAGCGTGATTCTTGGCGGGTGTGCGTCGGGTTGGTCGTTTGGACTATTACTAACAAGCCGTTATGCGATTGCATTCCGACGCGTCACGCGAATCAACTTTCCGAGTGACAGCCGACACAAGACCGGCAACCATAAGCGTCGAAACGGCCGCTGCCCGTCCGACTGGTTCACTGCGGTCGGCCAAGGCAGGGCGGCGAGCCGGGTTGTCCCGGTTCAGCGGTAATGTGACTCGAGTGGGGTGAGTCAATGCACTGCGGCGAGCGCGTGGGCGCTCGGGTGAAGGGTGGAATAACGTCTGTTGGCGAGCGAGGCGGCGACGAGTGCGGGCGGCTTCGAGCTTCTGATCCCGCGCCGCCCAAATCGCCTCGGCCCGGCCGGCGAGCATGTCGCCCGGCGTGATAAAGCCGATCGCACTGTGCAGCCGCTTGTGATTGTAGTACGTGACGAAGTCGGCGACCACGCGGCGCGCGTCCGCCAGCGTGCCCGGCGCCTTCGGCCGAATCGTGGTGACCTTGAGCGTTTGGTGATAGCGTTCGAGCTTCCCGTTCGACTGCGGATAGTAGGGCGAGGTCCGCACGTGCGTCATCCCGCGAGGCGAATGAATGCCTTGAAGTCCCGGGCGACGAATTGCGGCCCGTAGTACATCCGGAAGGCAGATAGCCAGCCATCGACCGGCGAGGCATCCTGGTGGTATCCCGGCCATCCAGGAGCGCTGGCAATGACTGGCTATGTCGCGGCAGCGGCTGCCGCCGCACACCGTCCATCGGATAAACATGATGCACCGGCGTCGTGGGTCGCAATCGACATCGCGAAGGATACGCATGTCGTGCTCGCCGAGTCTGCCCGAGGCCGCCGGCCGTTTCGGGTGGCCAATCGCCTGGAGGATGTCCACGCGTTCGTCGCGTTCCTTCGTGAACTGCCTGCGCCCGTACGGATCGGGTTCGAGCCGACGGGCGTGTACCACCGGCCCTTGGCGTTCCAGCTCGTCAGCGCGGGATTCGACGTCGTGCTCATCGCGTCGCTCGCGTGCGCGCGCTATCGCGAGGCGATGTTTACGTCCTGGGACAAGAACGAACCGAAGGACACGCAGGTGCTGCTCGAACTCCTCAAGCAAGGCGTAACGATGCGGTACGTCGATCCGCTGATCGCGGGGTGGCATGATATTCAGGAAATCTCCAAGACGTACTGGCACGTGACGCTGGCGCGCACCCGGGTCCAGCACAGCCTGCTCACGCATTACCTGCCGCTGTATTGGCCGGAGTTTGCGCGCTTCTGGCGTACGTCGCGCAGCGAGGCGTTCTGTCAGATGCTCAACGCCTATCCGACGCCGGCCAGCATCACGGCGACCGACTGTGACACCTTTGTCGCCACGGCCGCGCTCCCCGCCGGCCGCAAGGTGAACAAACGGGCCTGGCTCACGGAGGTATATGAACTCGCCCGTCGCTCGATCGCGCTGCCCATTCCGCTCGACAGTCCCGCCGTGGCGACCTTTCGCCTGCGCATCGAACGCTTCCTCGCGCTCAGCGCCGAACGGATGCGGCTCGAGCGGTGGGCCAGCGAGCTCCTGGCCGACAACCACGATTACCAGTTGCTGCAGACCATTCCCGGTATCGGTCCGGTCTTCGCGCTGACCATTCTGGCAGAAACGGGGGATCTGCGCCGATTCGCGCACCGCCGCCAATTCCTCAAGTTCTGCGGGCTCGATCTCGCCAAGAGCCAGTCGGGAATGAGCCGCGGCCGCGAACAACTTTCGAAGCGCGGCAACGCCCGGCTCCGCTGCGCCTTCTGGTTCGCCGGACGCATTGCCGTGCGTTTGCGCGAGAGCAGTATCCGCGACAAGTACGAGCGGTACGTCGCCGTCAATCCAAAGAGCGCCGACCAGCGGCGCAAAGCGTACACGGCCATCGCCGGCAAGATGGCAAGGATCACCTATGCCGTAATCAAGACCGACCGTCCATACCGCAGCTACTTCGAATACGAACTTCCCGGTGGATCGATCCCTCTGAGTGGGGCCGTTGAGGCAGCGTCGGCCGTGCCGCCGTCGACCTCGTAGATAATGCGCGGACCTTCCACCCGATCTCTACGCTGTGTGAAGAATGGAAAGCGCAGTGCGTGAGTGCCGCCGATGAGCCGGCGCTCCGCGGTGACGCTGTGTTGATTATGGTAAGCGGGAGCGTTCGTTGTGGTGAAAGTACTGCCGGGTGATCGTACGGCGATCGTGAGCTGCGCTGCGATCGTCAACAGCAACGGCGCGTTTGCGCGTGCCCGCGGTAGCCTTGTCTCCAATCTGAACTTGACAATGTTGGTAGAACGTTGTCCGAGAGGATCGGCGGGTGGACGTCGGGAAGCTGCTCGCGGGCACGCTGGAGTACGGTCTCGACATCGTGGGTGGTCATGCGCTCGCGCAGCTCCCAGTGGATGAGGAAGCGCGTGGCGCCATCGAGGATCGAGCAGAGATAGTAGAACGTCCCGGCGAGATTGATGTAGCTGATGTCGATGTGCCAATGCTCGTGCGGGTGCACCGGCTGCACGAAGCCCGTGCCCTTCTTCGACGCCGTGCGGTTCCACCGATCAAGCACGCCGGCCTGCTTGAGCACGCGGTACACCGTCGCCGGACTCACCGCCACCACGTCGGCATCGAGCATCATGAAGGTCATCCGCCGATAGCCCTCCGGCGCATGCGTGTCGTGATAGGCGAGCATCGCCGCGCGCTCCTCGGGCGTGACCCAGTGGTCGCGCGGGATCTGGCCGTTGTGCGTGTTCACCTGGCCATACCGCCCGGTCCAGCGATAGAACTGGCCCGGCGCGATCGCCAGGTGTGCCACGATCCAGTGCACCGAGAGCGCCGTGCGCGCGTGAAACGCCCGCACGAAGTCGACGACGGCGTCGCGCGTATCGGGCGGGACCCAGCGCTGCTTCAACTCTCCCCAACACTTTTTTTTAGCGCGAGATGCTCTGCCGCGATGAACGCGATGACGGCATCCTTCTTCGCGAGCTTCGCCTCGAGCGCCTCGACGTGCGCGCGCTCGATCGCACTGGTGTGCTGCTGGGAACGGGTCGTGCGGCCGTCCTGCAACGCGGCACTCAGGTGCTCGAACGCCTGGCGCTGCCAGAGGTAGACCAGCGTGGGTTGGATCTGGTACTCGTCGCAGAGATCCGAGACCGGCACATGATCGACCAGGTGCCGCCGGAGGATCGCCGCCTTGGCCTCAGGCGAGAACTGCCGGCGTGGCTTCTTCTTGCCGCTGGATTCCTTCGATTCGCTCATCGACTCCTCCATTGCTCCACTGCATAGTGTGGCGCGGGTAGGAGTCACATTTCAACTGAGGCGGGACAGGGTTAAGGCAAGAGCGTGATCGAATCGCGAGCCCAATGACCGCCGAATTCGCCCCCAATAGCATATCGCCCCGGAACTAGTTTGACGCCGAATTCAGAAGATCCAATTTGGAAGTCGAATACCTGGATCTTTGTTTCGTGCGGCACAAATCGGATAACGCTCGAGTCGCTGGGGTCGCCGAGTCGTAGCTGCGCCGCCACCCCGCCTGCAGGCCCGCCCAGCGCATACCCAAAGGTGTTCGGGTATGGCGGATTCGGAAGAATTGCGGTCACTGCTGCAGAGTCAGGATTCGTGACAGAAACGATGATGTGGAAGAAGCCCTCGTCAATCGCACCGCTTGGCTGCTGCGGAGCCACTGTAAGCCTGACCTTGAGTTTTTCAGGCCGGACGTCGATTGCGCCCGGTGCTTGCGCCGACGGAGGGCCGGCATCCGATAGGCACTGGCCGGTGCAGCCCACGACACCAGCGCACGTTCCGAGGAAAGCTGACCGAGGGTGACCAGGGAGCCGCAACAGTGCATGCAGCATTTCGTGCCGCACGGCATCGCCGTGCAACGCAATCGAGCTATCAAGTACGATGCGATTACTGAGGCTTGACCAGTAGCCGCGAATGTCCTGTCCCACTTTCGGAAGGAGCAAGACATCCGGCGCCTCAACCCAGGACACGCGACTCATCGGTCGCACGACACCTGAGCATTGCTCCGTCATGCTCCACCACGTCGCGTAAACCGGAGGTGGTGAAAATTCGTGCGAGCCAGCCGGCAGCGGCGGATCCACCGGATTGGAGCAACTCGCTCCGACGAAGAGCAGAGCGATTCTCGACGCCATGGTACGGGGGCGACGAAACCGAATATCAACTCGTCTCACGAGACAGTTCAACGGACTGCGGTTGTCGGATTTAGCACTCGAGCTGGTTATTGCTGCAACTATAGATCGTATGCGAAGTGGAATAGACCTTTCCGTTACCGTCGGTTGTCTTCACAGCGATTCTGGTCGACCCCGAATAACCCTGGGTCCAGTCGAGCTCGTCGCTGTCATTCTCAATTGGCTGGCCGTTCACCGTCCATTGGTATGTGACAGGCTTGATGTAATTAATATCGGAGTTGCCAGCAGACGCGATGAAGTCCACGCCCGCTCCAATCGAATCCGGCGCCAAGAGCCACGTGCCGGGGTTTCCAAAGTGATAGACCTCTGCCGTGGACGCCGTCTGATAACCGTTGCCGAATGAGACCGTGACGTGTATGGAATCGAAACCCTGAGGCGGGTTAGTAGAGTTGTCGAACCCACCCGACCCAGCCCAATAGTCGCCAGCAAGGTCCGCGTCGTAGTTGCCTTGCGCATCATCATACCAATAGTAGTCGATGTTGTCGACTGCCCCCGCTCCATTGCGGTCGATAACGCTGGTTTGGATGAAACTACCGTAGGACACCGATGAGGACGGCGAAAATGTCGCTGTAGCGTCGTAGGGCACGTCCGTAGCGTAAGGCAGGTTGAACGGGCACGATCCGTAATGATTGAGAGTCACGGACGCGTAGTCGACTGGCCATCCAGGCGTGAAGGCAGTGCCGCAACTCAGAATTGAAGGACCTCCCGGCTGCGTAATAATGCCGTCCCCGGCGCAGGTCAGCCCCGTACCGACCCCGAACAATCCTAGGCAGCCCACGACCAATGCTGATCGTGCTATGCATCGACTATTTCGCATTGCTCTCGCCTCCTATCTGCGTGATTGCGTCGAAGGCTAACGGGCTGTCCGATCGCCTGGCGATGTGCGTTGTAGTTGTCCGATCCATCATGTGCTGCTGGTACACAGCCCATGTTTCGTTGGCGCTCGGCGGAGGGAGCCACCGTACGTCCGCTCCCGCGGGCTGATTCGGCAAAGGAGTCGCCTCGGATAGATCATTTTGGTCGGAATGGAATAGGCCTATGTAGAGATCCTTTACTTGCGCGAGACCCGAGTTCACGCCGCGGACACTAACCGGCGCATCCAGGCTGACATGCCATCGCGCAGCCTGAGGCGGACCCGCCGTTGTCGGCTGCATTACGAGTTCTGGAATGGAAGTGATGATTCGACCCGACCGCGCGGCTAGCGCTGCCACCGATTCTGGCGTTGCAGGGAATTCCCCGTGGTGCCCGGCTGGAATTCCGATGGCGAAGAATTCGCCGCCTCCGAAGCTCGGAAATCGGATGCGACCATTTTCGACTTGCAGGTCGGTCGCCCAAGCAGAGACCGCGAGACTGATCGTCGGGACTGCGCCTTGATCACAGATCGTGACGAAATACCACGGTCCGAACGGCCGGCGGTATGGCAAAGGCACTACATCCGGCACCGTCGAATACGCAGAGCGAGCATAGAGTATTCGGCCACAGATGCTCAACGTATGGAAGTTGATTGTACTGCCATGGCGCTGTTCGAGCCGCGGCCTGATTTGTGGTGCGAACTCCTTGATCCAAGCCGTTGCGAGTTCGGTAACCTGCGCCGACGTGATCTCAGGATACCCGTCGGTTGGAGCCGGTGTCGGCAGTTGAAATTGGCCGTCTCGATCCAATCGTGCTGCAACGGCAGGCGATACCATGGTCTTGAGCAAGTCCCGAGATGTAGACGTGCTCGGGGGCGTTACTAGCGGCGAATCAGCACACGCATTCGTCAAGAGAACGGTGGAGAGTAATGCGATTCGCGCCGCCTGGCGGTTTCCTCGATCAAACCGCATCGTGCGAATCCGATGCGTCATACGCGAGATCATTCCTATAGACATTTTTGTGCTCCTGTCAAAAACTCTTCGTGTCCGCGCGAGCATCGTCGGCACCAGGCAGTAGCTACGTATCATCCCGAACATTCGTGAATGCTCCAGCACGATGTCGTGGTCAGCCGGAAGCGCGGTGATCTCGGCTTCCGTGGCCCGTCGACACGCGAGAAAATTGCAGGCGAGTTCAGACATCGCGAGACCGCGCGAGCGCAAACAGAGTTCGCTTGGCGCAAGGTGCGCATGTATGGCGCACGATGATTAGCCGAACTGCGAAGCAAACCTCTCGAGTAGCGCCCAGAAACCGACGTGCTTCACGGCTGCCGTCGTACGGACACCTGCATGGCGGAATATATAATTGCCGAGCGCGCTCGCGTCGGGGAAGCCGGCTTCTCGAGCCGCAAGCTTGACGGGTGTATTCGTCGTTTCGATCCGCCAAAGAATGTGCAATGACGTTGCCCAGCCGATCACGCGTTCAGGTGTCGGCGCGCCCGACCGGTGCAGGCACCACTCGAGCTTGCGAACCGAATGTCCGCAGACCCGAGCAAGGTTAGGAACGTCGATCCGCCGCTTGGAACCAGCGACCGCTCCGACAACAATCTCGCGGATCCGTGGATCGAGCCGACTAGCGAGCTTCGCGAGGATGGGGCGATCGGCACAGGGCAGATCAATCGTAGCCTGGCACGACAACAGCTCCGTCGTGAGCGCATCGTATCCGATCAATGAAAGTCGAACGTTCTGCGCACCGCTGATTACCGCGAGCACTTCACGCACGAACGTCGGCCGCAATTCCGCTCGAATGATAAGGGGCTTGTCCGCAGCCAAGGCGACGAACTCTTTCAGCATTGACGGCGAGTAGCCAACCTTTGCCGAGAATTCACGTACGATGATTGGATTCCCCTCCTTACGAAGGGCCGCGAGAAACGAGGCCTCAGTCAGATGAACATCGATGTTCCATCCACTGAGACGCAGGCGCATCGCCTCTACGTCACGATGCGAGGCGATGCGCAGCAATACTCTGGGAGATTGATGCATACGACAGAAGTCCCACGAAAACCGGCATCTCGCCGGAACAACCATGAAGCCATTAGCGAAGTCGCTGCATCGCGAAGCTCCCGTCGCTCAGCCTTACGATAATTCGATGGTTTGACAGTTGGCTAGAGTATTCGAGGAATTTTCCAGCGCTGTGAGTCACGCCACAATCGAAGCGCAGCGTGTTCAGATTATTTCCGATTAAGGCTCGGAGCATGATGGCCCCCGCGAAGGGGCCATTCGATGCTGGGGACGGCTGATCCAAAAATTGCTCGTCTCGGCACCGCGCTCGCGATCTTGCTGGGCATCGCCGACGCCGCCCGTTCACGACGAAACGTCGGCACTCGGGCGCTACTCGCGAGCAGCGAGCAGGTGTAACGGGAGCAACGCGCTAGAATATCGATATCAGAGCCGGGCGCGCGCGCTCGCGTTCAAGTCGATGAGACACTCGCGTGTGTGCTGCACTGTCGCAGTGTCGTGGCAATCCCGGCGAGGCAGCTCAATATAGCAGAGCGCGCAAACAGCCAGGGCAGCAATGCGATTGCGCCGCAAGCTCGTCTCACGAAACGGGCGGGAACAGCCGGTCGTGTGTGTGGCGGCGGTTGACTGAGGCTCGCCAGGTCAGCGCGCGGTGCCGAGCATCCGGTTGCGCAGGATCGCCAGGCGCTTGCGAACCGAGCCGTCGAGCACGGTATCGCCGACGCGCACGACGACCCCGCCAAGGATCGCCGGGTTGACGACGAAGTGCGGCACCACGTCCTTGCCGAACGCGCGCGACAGCTGCTTCGCCACCACCTTGCGGTCAGCGTCGGCCTGATCGCGGGCGACCGTGACTGACGCGTGGACGCGACCCTCCACTTCGTCGACCAGATCGCGGTATTGGTGCGCGATCGCCGGAATGAGCATCTGCCGGCGGTGGCGTACGAGTGCCTGGAGAAAGCGCACGAAGTTGCGCGGCAGTTGGCCGGCGTACGCCTTCTGGATGATCTCGTTCTTCTGCTCGGCGCTCACGCGCGGCGACTCGAGAAAGATTCGGAGTCGGCGGTCCGAGTCCATCGCGTTGGCCACGTTGTCGAGCATGTCGCCCCAGCCGCCAAGGTCGCCCGCGTCGCGGGCCAGCTCGAGCAGCGTTTCGGCGTAGTTCCGCGCGATCGTCGGCTCGCGCATCAGTGGCTCGCCGCCACGGAGCCGATCGACGCCAGGTAGCTCTCGACGAGCTGGCGGTTCTTGGCGGTCTCCAGATTCTGCTCGATCACCTTGCTCGCGCCGGCGAGCGCGAGGTCCACCGCTTCGCGGCGAAGCTGCGCGATCGCGCGAGTCTTCTCGGTATCGATCTCGCGACGGGCGCGCTCCAGCATGTCCTGCTGCTCGCGGCGCGTCTGCTCGAGCAGGTCGGCACGCATCTTCTCCGCCGTCGCCCGGCCGTCGGCGATGAGCGTCTGCGCCTCACCGCGCGCCGATTCGATGCGCGACTGATGCTCGGCCAGCAGCTCGGCGGCCGCTTCACGATCGCGCTTGGCGGCGGCGATCGCTTCCTCGAGCGCCCTTTCGCGCGATTCGACCGCCGCGGTGATCGGACCGAACGCGAACTTCGACAGGATGAAATACAGCAGCACGAAGATGATGAGCGTCCAGAACATCAGGTTGAGCTGGAGACTCATCAGATTGCTGCCGCTCTTCGGAGCTTCCTGGGCCGACGCGACCGCGGCGTTGACGGCGAGGAACAGAGCGGAGACGGAAAGGGAACGCATGAGGGTATCGACTCGTGGGTGGGATCTGGCCGGCGGCCCCGGGGCCGCCGGCCGATCGAGTGCCTAGAAGTACGTCTTGAGCTCGATGAGCAGGCAGACGACGACGCCGAACAGCGCGACGCCTTCGATGAGCGCGGCGAGAATCAGCGCGTTCGTCGAGATTGTTCCGGCAATTTCCGGCTGGCGCGCCTGCGCCTCGGCGGAACGGCCGCCGATCTGACCGATGCCGATGCCTGCGCCGATCGCCGCCAGGCCAGCGCCGATACCGGCGCCGAGCATGGCGCCAGAGCCGGTGTACGCCGGGTTGTATCCGGCGACCGACTGCGCGGCGGCCTGCAACAGAGGAAGAATGGCCATTGTCGTTCTCCAATCTGAAACGGTTCGAATCCACTGCTCCGCGCCGACCGTGGTGCGAGGGCGCTGCCCGTCACCGAGCCCCGGGGCTCAACGGGCTTCTCCGAACGTTCGTCCGGATACTCACGACACGCGTAGAGCGAGTGCGCGCCGCGTCCTGCAACAACACGTGCAGCATCACTGAGCCGCTCCGCGGCTCAGTGATGCGCCATCCTGATTTGCCCGATGAACACCGCCGCCAGCAGCGCGAAGATGAACGCCTGGATGAACGCGACGAGAATCTCGAGCAGCATGATCCCGATCGCCATCAGCACTGCCGCCGGCGCCAGGAACCAGCCGAACATGAAGATCAACCCGATGAGCGCGAGAATGACCACGTGCCCCGCGAGCATGTTGGCGAACAGACGGACCGTCAGTGCGAACGGCTTCGTGAACTTTCCGACGATCTCGACCGGCGTCATGATGATCGTCATCGCCTTGACCATCGGCGACGCGCCGTGGGGCCAGTACACGATCGTCCCGAAGTAGCCCTTGCCCAGCGTGCGCATGCCGGCAACCTCGACGACGACGAACACGCAGATGGCGAGCGTCGCCGTGACGGCGATGTTGCCGGTCGGCGTCGAGCCGTACGGGATGAGGCCGAAGAGATTGCAGAGCAGGATGAAGAAGAAGAGCGTCAGGCAGAACGGGACGAACTTCGAGCCACCGTGCGGCCCGAGCACGGGAATGAAGATCTCGTTGCGCAGGTAGAGGATCACGGCCTCGAGGCCCGCCGCAAAGCCGCGCGGTCGTCCAACTTCCTTCGTCGCCTTCACGTGCGACCGCGCCGCGCCGATGAGCAGAATGCAGACGACGACGGCCGAGAGCAGCATGAAGAAGATGTGCTTCGTGAGCCCCATGTCGAACGTGTGGCCGGCGATCGTCACGTTGTGTGTGGCGAACGTGTGCTCGCACGCCCACTCGCCAACGCCGCGGAAGCACGGGTACTCGATCGACTTCGAGTCCGTGATGTGCGGCATGATGATTTCAGCGGGGCCGAGCTGCTTTTCGATCGGCTTGGCGGCGTCCTGCGCCAGCGCAAGCGACGGAAGACCCATGGCGGCGAACAGCAGCAGACTGCTCGCGAACGAACGCACTCTCATAGTCGGATCAACAGGGGTTCGACCAGTGTCGTCAGAAAGAAGAACGTTGCGATGCTGATCAGAGCGGGAACGAGCGACAGGTGCAGCACCGTGGCCGTGAGCAGAGCGTAGACCACCAGCGCGAGAAAGCGCAGGAGCGCGCCCGTGCCCATCTTTGCCACCAGATTGCCCTGCCCTACCGTGCGCCCGACCGCGAACGCGGCGATCTGCACCGCCAGCGCGACCGCGGCACTGATCCAGACGGCGACCATGCCGCCGGGCCCGCGGAAGGCCAGCGAGAGAAAGGCTCCCGCAATGACCACCACCGCCACGATCGCCAGCACATACCGCGTCCAGACGCCCATCAGCATCACCGCTGCCGCTCCGCCTTGCGCCGCTCGGCGTCCCGTCGCTGCGCGGCCATGACCTTCCGGTACATGGAGTAGAAGCCCCCGGCCGCGCCGACGACGACGCCGATCAATACGAACCAGGGGGTAGACCCGAACCGCCGATCGAGCCAGACCCCCGCGAACACGAAGACGAGAATGGTGGCGGCGAACTCAATGCCGATGCCGGCGAATTCGCCAGCCGAAAGGGCGGCGTTCCGGTCGCGCGGCCCGCCGGGCGGATGTGGCCCGGCGCCCCTGAACTCGTCTGTCATGCGGCGCGGAATCTAGGAGCTTGTGAAATTTTTCGCAAGCGAAAACGGGGGCGGATTCCGAAGATCTCCCGAACATCATTCCGTGTGGAGAAAGTAACTTAAATCACTGACCTGCCGAGACTTTGACTGTTACCCTTCACGTTGCGTATTCGTCCCGGGGTTGATAAGATGGCAGTCGCATGATTTGTGAGCGGACGCGCGCTCACCATGCGGCGCCTGGGAGCCGCCGCCAGCTGGGACCATGAACACTCGTTACATCATTCTGCTGCTGTGCGCTGGGGCCGTCGCGTTTGCGTGCGCCCCGCGCGACCACTCGGACTCGTCGGCACTCGCCACGGTCGCGTCGACACAATCGTCAGCCGCTCCGAACCGCGCGCACACGAAGAAGCGTTCCGCGTCGCGACTCGCGTCGCGTCTCAAGGTCGATGTCGCGCCGCGCGCCGTTCGCTTCGCGCTCGACGTGGTGAACGTCGGCAAGAAGCACGTGGAAGTGGATTTCCCGAGTGGACAGTCGTACGACTTCAGTGTCGTCGACTCGACGGGCCGCGAGGTGTGGCACTGGTCGAAGGGTCGCCTGTTCACGCAGAGCGTGCAGAACAAGCAGCTCGGCGCCGGCGACGCGATGCAGGTGTCGGAGTCCTGGCAGCGGCATCCCGCGCCGGGCAAGTACACGGCGATCGCGACGCTCGAGAGCTCGAACTATCCGCTGGAGCAGCGCGTCGACTTCGTCGTGCAATAAGTAATCTCTAAATTCGCGTCACCACGAAGGCCGCCCCGTTCGGGCGGCCTTCTTCTTGCCCGGGCTTTCCGCCGGCCGGGTGCGCCGGTTAGCTTCCCGAGACTCCAGCCCGAGGATGACGCGAGTGGCCACGCGACCGCAGCCAACCGACGACACGCGCGACGTCGAGCTTCTCGACCAGCTCGCGCAGGCGCGCGCGGCGTTGATCGAGCAGATCGGGCGACGGATCGTGGGGCAGCACGCGATCGTCGACGACCTCGTGGCCGCGCTGCTCGCCGGCGGCCACGTGCTGCTCGTCGGCGTGCCTGGCCTCGCGAAGACGCTGCTCGTGCAGACGGTGGCGCAGGCGCTGGATCTCAGCTTTTCCCGCGTGCAGTTCACGCCGGACCTGATGCCGAGCGACATCACCGGAACGGAGCTGCTGGAGGAGGATCACGCGACCGGGCGGCGGATATTCAAGTTTGTGAATGGTCCGATCTTCGCCAACGTCGTGCTGGCCGACGAGATCAACCGCGCGCCGCCGAAGACGCAGGCGGCGCTGCTGCAGGCGATGCAGGAGCACGCGGTGACGGCCGCAGGGCAGACGCACCGGCTGCCCGAACCGTTCTTCGTGCTGGCGACGCAGAACCCGATCGAGCAGGAAGGGACATATCCGTTGCCCGAAGCGCAGCTCGACCGGTTCATGATGCAGCTCACCGTGGGCTATCCGAGCCGCGAGGAGGAGGAGCGCATCGTGACGGCGACGACCGGCGACACCGACGTCGAGATCAAGCCGATGCTGAACGCCGAGCAGCTGACGGCGTTGCAGCGGCTGGTGCGCCGGCTGCCGGCGCCGCCGACGGTGGTGAGCTACGCGGTGAAGCTCGCGCGGGCGACGCGGCCGAACGCGGAAGAAGCGACGCCGCTCGTCAAGAAATACGTGAGCTGGGGCGCCGGCCCGCGCGCGTCGCAGTATCTCATCCTCGGCGCCAAGGCGCGCGCGGCGATGGACGGTCGCGCGATGCCGGATCTGGAAGACGTGAACGCGATGGCCGTGCCGGTGCTGAGCCATCGCGTCGTCGTGAACTTCCAGGCGGAAGCGGAAGGCGTGTCGCCCGAGCGGCTGGTCACCGTGTCCGGCAGGCCGTAGCGGCCGACACCGTCTGCCGTCCGCCGCGACTTTCAGCCGGGTCGCAGCGGGCGGCGGCCTACTAGCGGCTCATCGTTGTGGCTGACATGATCATGCCGCCGGCCGAACGCGTCCGGTCGAGGCACATGCCTCGTGCAGGATGCCGGATGGGGGCCGGCCGCATGATCTACCTGCATACGCTGGGCACGGCGTGCATCGACGCCGGCGACGTTCGCGTCACGCCAAAGCACGCGCGCAAATTCGCGTTGCTGCTCCGACTCGGCAGCACCGGCGACCAGCCCGTGCCGCGGTCCGAGCTCGACCAGCAGATCTTTCCAGATTTCTCACGTCGCAATGCGGGACACTCGATGCGCGATCTGGTATATCGGCTGCGCGGCGACGGATTTCAGATCGACCTCACGACGGAGCTGGTGGCGCTTGCGGCGGGCGGCGCACTGACGGACTACGACGAGATCTTGCGCCGCGACCGGCTGACCGACCGCGATCTCGCCGCCGTGACCTCCGGGTTCCTGCCCGGGTACGACCCGAGCCGCATGGAGGCCTTTTCCGAGTGGCTCGCCGCCTACCGCGCCCGCACGACGATGGCGCTCTGTCGCGCCATGGCGAAGCAGATCGCGGTGTTCCGCAGCGTCGGCGACTGGACGATGACCGAGCAGACCGCGCGCGCGTGCCTCTCGCTCGATCCGATGAACGAGGAGGCGACACTCGCGCTGGCGGAGATGCTCGCACTGGGCGGTGCGAAGCTGAAGGCCGTGCGGCTGCTCGATGAATACATGCATGGCGTCGGCGGCGCCGTGCCGGATCTTCGACTGCCCGCGGCGGTGTTGCGGCGGCGCATCAGCGAGCGGCTGCCGCTGCACGTGCGATCGTCCAAGCCGATGCCGTTCGTGGGTCGTGACCGCGAAATGTTGTTGTTGCGCGAGCGCTTCATGGCGATCAAGGACGGGCGCAGCCAATGCGTCGTGATCTCGGGCGAGCCGGGGATGGGCAAGAGTCGCCTGGCGCTGGAATTCTCGAATCTGGCGGCCCTCGAAGGCGCGCACATCGAACGCGCATCGGCACAACCGCACGATGTCCATCGGCCCATGGGTGCGCTGGCGGATCTGGTGCCGGGACTGCTGCAGGAACCCGGCGCGCTGGGCTGCGCGCCCGAGTCGATGCAGGCGCTGCGACGGCTGACGAATCGCGGCGATCAACCGGTCGAGTATCGTCTCGACGACGCCCAGACGAGCGAGGCGCTGTACTTCTCGATCACCCGCGCCGTCACCGATCTGATCGATGCGGTGAGTGCCGAGCGTCCGCTCGTGCTGTTCGTCGAGGACATGCACTGGGTCGACGACGTGTCGATCCGGATTCTGGGACAGATTGCGGCCGGCAAGCCTCGGCGCCGAGTGCTGGTCCTGTTCACGTCGCGCGAGCGGCTGGCGGCAACGGCATTCCCGGCGCACGCGGACTCGGTGCTGCAGGTCGAGCTCGAGCGACTGGACGACTCGGCGGTCGACCGCCTGATCGCGGCCGAGAGCGCGATCGCGAGGGTGGCGCACGAGGAAGGCATGCGCCGGTGGCTGCGGACGACGTCGGGCGGCAATCCGCTGTTCTTCCAGAGTCTCGTCGCGCACTTCGTCGATACAGGGCAGCGTTTCAGCGTGCCGTCGACGCTGCTGTCGCTGCTGGAGCAGCGCGTCGCGCGGATGTCGGAGCCGGCGGCGCTGACGCTGCAGATGTGCGTGCTGTTCGGCAAGTACGCAACGATCGAGCGGATCGAGGAGGCGGTGCACCTGCCGCGCGCGCAGCTGCTATCAGCGTTCTCTGAATTGGAGCGTGCGCGGCTGGTCGAGGCGACCGGGGACGAGGTGCGTCCGGCGCACGGCCTGATTGCGGACGCCGCGGTGCAGCGTTTCTCGGCGATCGAGAATCGGATGGCGCACCGTTACGCGGCGGAGGTACTCGAGCGCGTTGCGGCCTCGACCCGCACGCCGAGTGTGGTGTGGGATTGTGCGGAGCACTGGGTGGCGGCCGAGGATCGCGAGCGCGCGGTGGTGACGTTGCGGCGGTGCGCGGAGCTGTCGCTGGAGGTAGG
>JAICKA010000016.1 GCA_025928185.1 Gemmatimonadaceae bacterium | reverse complement strand
GCGGCGTGACGGCGCGCGTCGTCGACGCGTTGCCGGAGCTCGGCGGTCAGTTGACGGCGCTGTACCCGGAAAAATACATCTTCGACGTCGCCGGGTTTCCCAAGGTGCTCGCCAAGGATTTGGTGAAGGCGCTCGCCGAGCAGGCGGCGCAATTCGGCGGGCCGGTTCATCTGAACGAACGCGTCACCGCCCTCGAGGAGGAGGACGGACAGTTCGTGCTCGTCACGGAGCGCGAACGATTCGCGTCGCGGGCGATCCTCATCGCCGCCGGCATCGGCGCGTTTTCGCCGCGTCGCTTGCCGCAGCCGTGCGCACAGCCGTGGTACGGCCGCGGCATCTACGATGTCGTCACCAACCCCGAAGTCTTTCGCGGTCAGCGTGTGATCATCATCGGCGGCGGCGACTCGGCGTTCGACTGGGGAACGCAGCTGCTCGATCGCGCGGCGCGCGTCACGATCGTGCACCGGAGCGACCGGTTTCGCGCGCATGGTGCGACGGTCGCGCAGTATCAGGCCGCGGTGGACAGCGACCGCGCGGGCCTATTCACGTTTCACGAATTGCACGACATCCGCTGCGCGTCGGACCCCGAGCGGTTCTCGCACGTCGTTCTGCGTCAAGTGAAGGAGAAGTCGACGCGCGAGCTGGAGGCTGACGTTGTGCTGCCGATGCTCGGCTTCGTCAGCGACCTCGGTCCGCTGGCCGATTGGGGCCTGACGCTCGAGAAGGACGAGATCGTGGTGAACAGCATGATGGAAACCGGCCGCGCCGGCATCTACGCGGCGGGTGACATCGTGACGTATCCCGGAAAGCTCAAGCTGATCGCGACAGGATTCGGTGAAGCCGCGGCGGCGGTGAATCAGGCGGTGCACTGGATCTACCCGGAGCGGAAAGTGGCGCCGGGGCATTCGTCGAACATGGCGATTTTTGGGCAGAAGGACGATTGAGTGGGGGAGCGCTTCACCGCCGCTGTGCTAGATCGCCGGGACGGGCAACGCTCCTTTGACTAGAAATTCGGTCCGCGCGAACGCGTGCGTCTCGCGCCCGAAGTAATCGCGCTTCGTCAGTTCGACGCGCTCATTCGTCGCCGTGCAGTGCCAGGTTTCGAAAGCGCGCGGTCGCGCGCCGCCGAACACCGACGGCGAGAAGATGCCGACGTTCACGCCGCCTTCGTTGTCGCGCGCTGACGGGTAGCGGAACAGCTCCACGCCAGCCTCGCGCATCGCGGCGCCGAGCGCCTGCGACGCGGCGTAGCTCGTCGGTGAAGCGATCGCGCGGCGGTGCGCGTCGAACGGCGGTGCCGCGAGATCCACACCGCGCGCTGATCGTGCCCGCACGGTGAAGGCGGTGAGCTGCGTCGTCACCGGCCCGAGCTCGGCGGCCGTGCCGGCGAGAAACACGAACCGATAGTACGCTACCTCGGCGAACATCGTCCGCACCGACTCTGCACCGTACCAGATGCCCGGCTCGTATCGTCCGCCGAAGCGTGAGCCGTGGCGGAGCGGCGGATATCGAAATGGCGTCGAGAGCAGATAGTGCAACCGCCCGCGCGTCGTGTCCGGCGGCTTGGCGCCGTCGATCAGCTCCTCGAGCAGCATCTGCTCCTCGGCCGTGTCGACCAGCTTGCGGGTCGAGATCTGGTGCTGCGCCTCGACGGCCCGCCACGGCGTGAGCCGGAGCGGCCGGATCAGCGGACCGTCAGAGTCGGCCGCGCATCGCGTCCAGATATTGGACGACATCGACCAGGCCCTCCACGGTGCGAATGCGCTCGGCGGGCACGCCGCCGAGGTGGTCGTTGGCAGCCTGCAGCCAGGCGCGGCTCTGGTCATCGTCGCCGCCGACGAGCGCGTCGAGGCTGCGGTACATCCGCAGGAAGAGCAGGGCGAGCTCGCCTTCCTTGGTCGCCGGCTCGAGTCCGCGGCCGTGCTGGAGCCGCGACACTGATGCCTCGCTCGAACCGAGGATCTGCGCGAGCTGCCGGTTGCGAATGCCCAGCCGTGCGGCGGCCGAGAGCACCGCCTTGGCGAGAACCGGAGCGGGCTGCTGAGCGTGGACCGATGCGCGGAATGGGCTGGTCATCACCTGCAACTTTATATCAACTTTCTTTCATGCGCAAGAGTGACATGGCCCGCAGATGTTTCTGCCGGTGGGCCTCCGGCTCGCGGCGGTGCGCGGCACGAAACGCTTGCGCGAGGGCGATCCGGGCAACACATTGCCCTCACATGGTGATGGCTCACGTGATGAGGGCAACGACATGGCGCGCGAATCACTCGGACTCCTGCAGGGCACGGTCGACGTTCTGATTCTCAAGACCCTGAGCTGGAAGCCGCTCCACGGCTATGCCGTCGCCGACCTCATTCGCCAGCGCAGCGACGGCGATCTCGCCGTCGAGGACGCGGCGCTCTACCAGGCGCTGCATCGTCTCGAGCGCAAAGGGCTCGTCGAATCGGAGTGGGGCACGACTGACGGCAACCGCCGCGCGCGCTTCTACTCGATCACCGCCGACGGCCGCAAACAGCTCCGCACCAACGTCGCCGAGCTGCGCCGGTATGTCTCGGCGCTGTTCCGCGTGCTCGAGCCCGCGTAGCCGCACGGGAATGTCGCGGCCGTTCCGGTTTCCCTTCAGCTCGCGAAGTCGAATCGACGCCGAAGTCGACGAGGAGCTGGCGTTTCACCTCGCCGCGGTCGCCGAGCGACTGCGCAGCGAGGGGTGGTCCGCGTCGGAGGCCGACGCAATGGCGCGCCGACAATTCGGCGACGTCGAATACACTCGAGAGTACTGCCGCTCCGAAGACACGCGGCGGGAACAGGAGAAGCATCGCATGGCGATCGCCGAGGAAACGACACAGGACCTGCGCTACGCGTTCCGTTCGCTGCGATCGGCGCCGGGCTTCACACTGATCGCGCTGGCGACGCTCGCGCTGGGCATAGGCGCGAACGCGGCGATCTTCAGCGTCGTGCGCGCGGTGCTACTCCAGCCGCTGCCGTTCGCGACGCCCGACCGCATCGTGCGGGTGTGGGATCAGAATCCATCCGCGGGGATCGAAGAGGGAGTCTTCTCCGAGCCGGACTTCAACGATGTGCGCGCGTCGAGCAAGCTCGCCGAGTCGATCGGCGGGTACTTCTTTGCGGACGGACAGACGGGACTCGATCTCACCGGCAACGGCACGCCAGAGCGGCTGTCGGCGGCGCTGGTGACCCCGGGCTTCTTCGAGACGCTGCGACCGAGGCCGATTCTCGGACGCGTGATCGCGGCGGACGAGCACGAGGTCGGACATAACCGTGTGGTGGTCATCGGCTATGGTCTGTGGCAGCGTCGGTTCGCTGGAAATCCGCGAATCGTCGGTTCGACGATCACGTTGAACGGCGATCTGTTCACCGTCGTCGGGGTGATGGGTCCCGACTTCGCCTATCCGGCCGCGCAATCGCTCGACGCGTGGATTCCGGTGTCGTACTTCGGGCCCGACGCGATCGGCCGCGTGCGGGCCGCCCATTTCATTTCGATGATCGCGCGGCTCAGGCCGGGCGTTACGCCTGAGCGGTTTCGCACCGAGATCTCCGGAATTCTCACGCGTCTGTCGAAGAGCTATCCGGACAATCCGGGCTGGAACAGCGCGGGCGTGAAATCGATTCGCGAATCGATCGTCGGCGACGTACAGCGGCCGCTCTATGTGCTCGTGGCCGCGGTCGGCATGGTGCTGCTGATCACGTGCGTGAACATTGCCAGTCTGCTGCTGGCGCGGGCGAGCACGCGCCAGCGCGAGCTGGCCGTGCGTGCCGCGCTCGGCGCGGGCCGCGGCCGCATCATCCGACAGCTGCTCACCGAGAGCTTCGCGCTCGCACTTGTCGGCGGCGCGCTCGGCGCGCTGTTGGCGTACGTGGCCGTGCGGGCACTGGCCGCCCACGGCGGCGCGGAGCTGCCGAGCGCCGGCGGCCTGCACGTCGACGGCGTGGTGCTGGCGTTCACAGTTCTCATATCGCTGATCGCCGGACTGCTTTTCGGCGCGATGCCGGCGTTTCGCGCCGCCGGACCGGCGCTCGAGCGCAGCCTGCGCGCCGGCACGCGCGGTTCGGTGGGCGCGCAGGGTCAGCGAATGCGCAGCGCACTGGTCGTGGCCGAGGTGGCGCTCGCGGTCGTCCTTGCGGCTGGAGCAGGACTGGCCGCGAAGAGCTTCGCGCGCCTGCTCGCGGTTGATCCGGGTTTCGACACGTCCAATCGTCTGGTGGTCGAGCTGCATATCCCGGATCGATACTCGACCGAACAGATGATGCGCGTGTACTACCAGCGGATTCTCGAGACCATCGGCGGCGTGCCTGGTGTGATTTCCGTCGCGTCATCCAAGAATCTGCCGATGCAGGGTGCGGGTGAAGGCACGACGGCCGATCGGTTGGGCTTGCAGGATGCTCAGACCGGGCAGGGCGCACCGGTTCAGATCCAGTTCGTCAGTCCGGGCTTTTTCAAGACGATGGGAGTTCCCGTGCAAGGCCGCGAGTTCGAGTGGACGGACCGCGACAGCACGCCGGAGGTGTTCGTCATCAACCAGGCGGCGGCGCGGCGCTTCTGGCCCGGCGAGAACGTCGTCGGCAAAGTCGTGCACATCGGCAAGTCGCAAATACAGATCGTCGGCGTGGTGGGCGACATGCGGCAGCGCGGTCTCGGAGAGCCGGTCGACCCGACGTTGTACCTGACCGCGATGCAGAACATGCGCGTCGGGATGGACATCGTCGTGCGAACGCAGGGCGACCCGCTGAACCTCTCACGCGCGGTGCGCAACGCGATCTGGTCGATGGAGCCGAATCAGACAATTGTAAAGGTGACGACGATGGATCTGCTGCTCGGCGGTGCGGTCGCGCGCCAGCGACTGCTTGCCTGGCTGCTCGGCGTGTTTGGATTCATCGGCCTCATCCTCGGGGCGCTCGGCATCTACGGGTTGCTCGCCTTCTCGGTGTCGCAGCGGCGGCAGGAGATCGGCGTGCGCACGGCGCTCGGTGCGCCGCGCAGCGCCGTGCTGCGGCTCGTGATCGGACAGGGAATGATGCTGACGATCGTCGGCGTGATCATCGGATCGATCGCGGCGCGCCTGCTCACGCGACAGATGCAGACCGTGCTGTTCGGCATCACCTCCGGCGACGTGATCACGTTCGTCGAGGTGATCGCGGTGCTGGTCGGGGCGGCGTTGCTGGCGAGCTGGGTGCCGGCGCGCCGCGCGCTAGCGATCGATCCGGCGACGGCACTGCGGTACGACTGAACGCGCGGCAACCGCGCGCGTTAACCGCCGGCGATCGCTCCGACGACGAGCAGCGGTTCCCTGCCGCGCGCGACGTCATCGGGGAGCGGCGCGTCCGGCGATTCGTGCGACAGGTCCTCCTCGCAGGCGAAGAAACGGACGAACGCGCGCCGCTGTTGCGTGCCCTGATCACGGATGGTGCCGCGGAGCATCGGGTACGACGCTTCGACGGCGTCGAGCACGTGCCGCTGCGTGATCGGCTCGCGCACGGCGACGCACACCTCGCCGTCGACGTGCGCCAGTTGCCGCAGGGGCGCCGGCAATACCACACGAATCATTGGAGTGTTTGCACCTCGACGGAGAGCACCGCTGGCAGATCCCGCACGATGGCGTTCCACGAATCGCCGGCATCGGTGGACGCATACACCTGTCCGCCGGTGGTGCCGAAGTACACCCCGCATTCGTCCAGCGAGTCGATCGACATCGCGTCGCGCAGCACGTTGACGTAACAGTCCTTCTGCGGCAGTCCTTTCGAGAGCGGCTCCCACTCGTTGCCGCCGGTGCGGCTGCGGTAGACGCGGAGCTGGCCGTCGAGCGGATAGTGCTCGGAGTCGCTCTTGATCGGCACGACGTAGACCGTTTCCGGCTCGTGCGCGTGCACGTCGATGACGAAACCGAAATCGGTCGGCAGATCGCCGCTCACTTCCACCCACGATTCACCCGCGTCGTCGGTGCGCATGACGTCCCAGTGTTTCTGCATGAACAGCGTATTGGGACGCGAGCGGTGCTGCGCGAGACGGTGCACGCAATGGCCGACTTCCGCGGTGGGGTCGGGGATGTACTGCGAGCGGAGTCCCTGATTGATCGCCTTCCACGATTCGCCGCCGTCATCGGTGCGGAACGCGCCCGCGGCCGAGATGGCGATGTAGATGCGTTTGGGATCGGCGGCGTCCTGGAGAATCGTGTGCAAGCACATGCCGCCCGCACCCGGCTGCCACTTCGGTCCGGTGCCGTGCTTGCGCAAGCCGGACAGCTCGCTCCACGTCTTGCCGCCGTCGATCGACTTGAACATGGCCGCGTCCTCGACGCCGGCGTAGACAGTGTCCGCGTCGGTGAGCGACGGCTCGAAGTGCCAGACGCGCTTGAACTCCCACGGATGTGGCGTGCCGTCATACCACTGATGCGTACCGGCGACCCCGTCGTACGCGAACGTGTTGCCGACAGGCTCCCACGTCTTCCCGCCGTCGTCCGAGCGCTGCACGAGCTGGCCGAACCAGCCACTGCTCTGTGAGGCGTAGATGCGGTTCTGATCGACAGGAGAACCCTTCACGTGGTAGATCTCCCAGCCGGGAAAGTGCGGCCCGCTCACGTCCCACTTTTTCCGCTTGCCATCCGAGTTGAGGATGAACGCGCCTTTGCGCGTGCCGACCAGCACTCGTACGCCGCTCATTGTTAGTTCCGGTTCGGGTTCGGGATGGAGGACCGATACGATACAAGCGACGCCGCGTGTTGTCGATATGCCGGGACGACCGCCGCTATTCGTGGTGCGAACGGCTCCACTGCTCGGGACCACGCGGCGATTCGGTGCGAAAACCGTCCGGATGTCGACGCGCGAGCTTGGTCTGATTCGCCGTGGCCACGCGTGACAACGGAACGCCGAGCTCGTGGGCCGTGACGGCAAGGCACCACAGCACGTCGCCGAGCTCCTCGGTCAAGCGCGCTTCGTCGACATTCCGCTGCTGGAACGCGCGCTTGCGCACGAGGCCCAGCACCTCCGCGGCTTCCTCACTCAGGCCTGCAGCGGCGTCGAGCAGGCGATCACGATCCGACAGCTCGGGATTGATCGTGCGCAACGCGCCCTGCTGAAATTCATCGAGATCCATCGGCACTCTCGTTGGAGTTCGCGATCAACCGTAGCTGACGCGCGGATCCGCCTTGGCGTAGGCGAGATCGGTGATGAGGTTGACGACGACGAACACGGTGCTGAGAAAGAGCACCGATCCCTGAATCGCCGGCAGGTCGCGCCGCGAGATGGCGTCGACGACGTAGCGGCCGATGCCCGGCCACGAGAAGATCGTCTCGGTGAGAATGCTGCCCGTGAGGTACGCACCGAAGTCGAGACCGAGCACGGTAATCACCGGAATGAGTGCGTTGCGCAAGGCGTGCTTCAGCGTGACGACCCACTCGTTCAATCCCTTCGCGCGCGCCGTACGGATGTAATCGGCGCTCAAGGCGTCGAGCATCGCCGATCGTGTCATGCGCGCTTGAAACGCGATCGATCGCATGCCGAGCGTGAGCGCCGGCAGCACGAGAAAGCGCAATCCGCCATAGCCGGATGGTGGCGCCCACTTGAGTGTGACGGCGAACAGCAGAATGAGCAGCAGGCCCACCCAGTACACCGGAAACGAAATCCCGAGGTACGCAATGCCGAGCGCGAATCGATCGGCGAGGCCACCGGGGTTGCGCCCGCTCAACACGCCGAGCGTGACGCCGATGATCGTCGCCATGAGCATCGCCGCGCCGGCGAGCTGCATCGTCTTTGGAAAACGCTCGCGAATGTCTTCGGTGATCGGACGGTTAGTGATGTAGGACTGTCCGAGATCGCCGGTGACGACCTTCTCGACGTAGTGGCCGAAGCGAACCGGCAGCGGATCGTCGAGATGGAGCTGGGCGCGCAGCCGCGCGATCGTCGCCGTGTCGGCGCGCTCGCCGATCATCGCTTCGACCGGATCGCCGGGCGCGACGTAGAGCAGCAGGAACGCGACGATCAGCACGCCGAACAGCGTCGGGATCGCGAGTAGAATGCGGCGAACGATGAACCGCGTCATTTGCGTGTCGTGTCGATGGTCACGTCGATCCACCGCTGGCCGTTGAAGATCACCGGCGGCACGAAGTGCTTGATCCAGGGCTGCACGGCGTACAGCTCGTTGTAGAAATACAGATACACCATCGGCGCGTCGAGAAACTCGAGCGAGTCGGCCTGGCGATAGAGCTGGTCGCGCTTGGTCTCGTCCATCTCGCGGCGGGCGCGCGTGACGATCGCGTCGAACGCCGGGTTGCCGTAGAACGACACGTTGCCGCCCGCACCCTTGTTCACGCCGTGTAGCAGCGGATAGAGAAAATCCTCTGCGTCCGGATAGTCGGCGTACCAGTCCTTGAGGATCATGTCGGTCTCGCCCTTCCGCGCCGCGGCGCGCGTGGCGGCCGCCTCGCGCTGCACGATCTTCGTGCGGATATTGACCGCGTTCAAGTAGGCCTGAATGGTTTCGGCCATGATCAGATAAGTCGGGTTGGCCGAGGTCCACAGCTCGACATCGATGCCGTTCGGATGGCCGGCAGCGGCGAGCAATTGCTTCGCCTTGGCCGGATCGAACGGGTACGGCTTGCGCGTGCTGTCGTAGCCGGCAAGCGCGGGCGGAATGACGCCGGCCGCGCGCGTGCCGCGGCCGCTGATCAGGCGCTCGATGATTTTGTTGATGTCGATGGCGTAGTTGATCGCCTGACGTACTCGCGGATCGGCGAGCGGACCGCGCGTGGTGTTGATGGCAACGTACACCAGCTCCAACGCCGGCGTGGACATCAGCATCGGCTTGCGGCTCTCGTCCTCCTCCCAGTCGGCGGCTTCCTGCGCCGGAATCTCCAGCACGTCGACATTGCCGCTCTCGTATTCCGCCACGCCGGTGCTCGGCTCGGCGATGATACGGGCGCGGAGCGAATCGGTCTTCGGCGGGCCGCCGAAATACGACGGATTGCGCGCGAACAGCAGATAGTCGTCGTGCTTCCATTGCACGAGCTTCCACGGCCCCGTGCCGACAGGATTTTCGCCGAAGTTCGCCGGTATTTTCGCCGGCACGACCGCAGCGACGGGCATCGCGAGCATCTTGATGAAGATCGCCAGCGGCTCGGCGAGCGTGACGACGAGCGTGCTGTCGTCGCGCACCACGAGACCGCTCACGCTCTTCGCCTTGCCGCCGGCGAATTCCTTCGCGCCCTTGATAGGGTAGAGAAACTGCGCGGCGCCGCTCTTCGTGGCCGGATCGAGCGCGCGCTGCCAACTGTGCACTACGTCACGGGCGGTGAACTTCGAGCCGTCGTGAAAGGTGACGCCCTGGCGCAGGTGGAACGTGTAGGTGACGCCGTCCGGCGAGACGTCCCAGCGCGTGGCGAGCGAGGGCTCGACGTTGGCCTTTGGATCGAAACGGGTGAGTCCGTCGAACAGGTACGCGACCGCGCGTCCGGTCGGGACGTCGGTGGAGAGCGCAGGATCGAGCGAACGGGGATCGTACTGGTCGCGCGAGTCGATCAAGGTGCGGCGCGACGGCGGTCCACTCGAGCCGCAGGCGGCGAGGGAGCAGGACAGCGCGGCGGCAGCGAGGAACCGGAGTTTGCCTTCCATTGACACTGGGAAACTGGCGCGAGAACTTACCCGGTCCCGCCGTCAAGCGTCAATCAGATGCGCCCGCCGGAGGTTGTGCCGAGCGGGCGCGTTGTGTGTCGGCACCGCCGCGCGTCGGGTGGTGGACGACGATGATCAGCGCTTCTCCGGCCAGACGTGGCCGGGGCTCACGAGGTTGGCATGCCTGCAAAGACCGATCCGCGGATCGGGCTCAGATTCGTCACGCTCAGGATTTTCGTGCTCGTGGCGTCCGTGCTCGCGGGCGCCGTGCGGCCGGCGCACGCGCAGGAAGTCGAGTGCGACCCGCACGACAAGGAAGTCCGCTCGCTCTCGTTCGAAGGCAACCGGACCTTCACCGACGACGAGCTGGCCACGCGGGTGCTGACGACGCCGTCCTCGTTCACCCGCCGGTACTTCCGGATCATCGGGGCCAGGCGCTGCTATCCGAACGTCGGCCTGGGGCCGGACGTCGCCGCCCTCACAACCTTATATAGGAACAACGGCTTCTATCAGGCGACGGTCGACACGGTCGTAACGCCGGTCACGCCAACGTCGGTGAAGGTGACCTTCCGCATCACCGAAGGCGAGCCGCTGCACGTCGACTCGCTCGAGATCACCGGTCTCGATTCGGTGCCCGATCCCGCCGAGATCACGCGCAGCCTGGAGCTCAAGCCGGGCGGCCGGTTCGGCATCGTGCTGATGTATGCCGATATCGATTCGATCCGCGCCCGGCTGCGCAACGCCGGGTATCCGCAAGCGAACATCTTCAAGTCGTATTCGACGCACGTCGACCAGCTGCGCGCAGAAGTTGAGCTGGATGCCGTGCCGGGGCCTCGCACGCGGTTCGGCACGGTCAACGTGCAAAGTGTGGGCGTCGGCGGCGGTCCACCGGCGATCGACAGCGCGGTCGTGTTGCGGCTCCTCGGTTTCCGAACGCGCGACTGGTACAGCGACCGCGCGTTGAGCGAGGCGCAGCGCAATCTGTATCAAACCGGCGCCTACCGGCACGTCGGCGTGACGGTCGACTCGGCAGCGGGACCGGCCGACAGCGTCGCCGGCGTGCTCGTCGACCTGCGCGAGGACTACATGCACCAGGTGGACGGGCAGGTCGGGTGGGCAACGCTCGACTGCTTCCGCACCAATGCGCAGTACACCGATAAGAATTTTCTAAACGATGCCCAGCACCTCGAGCTCACCGGCCGTCTGTCGAAGCTCGGCTACGGCGCACCGACGAGCTCCGCTGCGACGCGAAATCTTTGCTATCGGCACGATCTCGACAAGGACAGCATCGCGAGCTCCAAAGTGAACTACTTCGCTGGCGCCACGCTGCGTGAGCCGACGCTGTTCGGCAGTCACTGGGTGCCATCGTACTCGACCTACACCGAGCGACGCGGCGAATACAAGGCGTATCTTCGCACCACTTACATCGGTGGCGAGGCGGCGGCCACGCGCGACATCGGGTTTCAGATGCCGCTTCGCCTGGCGTACACGCTCGAGTACGGGCAGACGAACGCGCAGCCCGCAGTGCTGTGCGCGGTGTTCAGCCGCTGTTCCGCGCCCGAACAGGCCGAGGTTCAGCGGCGCCTGCCGTTGGCCATCGCCAGCGCGTCCATCCAGCGCACCCGCACTGACAATCCGTTCGATCCGTCATCCGGCGACGTGCTCGCCGCCGAACTGCGCGGCGCGGCGCCGGTGATCGGATCCGATCCCAGCCTGTCGTTTCTCAAAGCCACGATCGACGGCTCATGGTACTACAAGCTGCGATCGCGAACGGTACTGGCGTTCCGGTTGCGTGCCGGCGCGATCACCGGTGGCACGGAGACTGGCGGCGGCGCACGGCTGCCGCCGCCGCAGGAGCGACTCTATGCCGGCGGCGCGAACAGCGTTCGCGGCTATCAGCAGAACGAGCTCGGCTCGCTCGTCTATCTGATCGACTCGTCTGCGGTCCACACAGTGCCGCTCACCGGCGACACGGTTGCCGTCGTCGCGAATTCGGCCAACCCACACGTGCTGCGATCGATTCCGGTCGGCGGCAACTCGCTGATCGTCGCGAACGTCGAGCTGCGCCTGCGCGACCCGTTCTTTCCGAACCTGCTGCAGTACGTGCTGTTCGTCGACGCCGGTCAGGTGTGGACGCGCGAAACGGGCGCCCCGAACCTCGGCTTCGGAACGCTGGAGCCGGTGGCGACTCCTGGCATCGCGCTGCGCTATTTCTCGCCCGTCGGGCCCATTCAGGTGAATGCGGGGTACAATCCGCATGGTAATGCGCAAGGCCCGGCGTACCTGTTGTCGACGAACAGCTCGGGCAGTGTCGCGCCGCTGATCTGCGTCACCTCGTTCGGGCAATCGCCGGTCAAGGTGCTGCGCGATCCGGCGACCGGCGATCTGTCTCCGATCGGATCGAGCTGCCCGTCGAATTTTGCCCCGCCGCGTGCTTCCAGTTTCCTCAAGCGCTTCCAGCTTACGATTTCCGTAGGAACCGACTTCTAGCATGACCCGCCGTCGTCTCGTGGCGCTCGTGAGCGCCGCCGTGCTCATCACTTTGGGACTCGTGGCTGTGGTCACGGTCTTCTTCGTGACGCACACGAGCGCCGGCCGCGACAAGCTGCGGCGGGATTTCCTGCAGCCGTTGATTGCCCGCGCCGTGCACGGGTCCGTGTACCTGGGACGCCTGAGCGGCAACCTGCTGACGAGCGTGACGATCGACACGGTCGCCATTCGCGACGAACGCGGCGTGCTGTTTCTGAGCAGCGGCCCGATCACGCTGTCGTACAACCCGCGCGACCTCATCGACAACCGCATCTATATAAGACGGGCGGAGGTCAAGCATCCGTACGTTCATTTGATCCAGCATGAGGACGGCGGCTGGAATTACAAGGAGATCTTCGCCTCGAAGCGGCCACATCTCCCAAAACCGAAGGACCTGCAGACGCGGAACCTCGGCGACTACATCGTCGCGGATTCCACGCACATTCGCGCCGGCACGTTCATTCTCTCGATTCCGTGGCACCCCGACGACTCGCTGCACGGCGCGCGGCGCGACAGCGCGATTCGCGTGCACCTGAACACGCCGGCGAAGGGCGTTGCCAAGACCTACGACGGCTACGCGCGCACCTACACGTGGACGAGCCTGCATGGCCTCGTGCGCCACGCGCGGCTTGCGGACCCCGACAGCGATCGGAAGTTCGGCCAGCAGTTCGTCGCCGACACGCTGTCGGTCGACGAGCATGATCCGCCGTTCCGGTTCCGGAACCTGTCGACCACGGTTCGGCATCTCGGCGATTCACTCTGGCTGAACGTGCCGCATTTCGATCTGCCCGCGTCGACCGGGAGCGGCAGCGGCAAGGTGGTGTGGGGCAGCGGACTTCCCGTTCGCTACGACGTGGCGGTGCATGGTGATTCGGTCGCGTTGAACGACGTGAGCTGGGTGTATCCAACGCTGCCCCGAACTGGCGGCGGCAGCGTGGAGCTCACGATCCGCAGCGATCAGAAGGATCCCTCGATCATCAATTACGAGCTCGCCCGCATGGACATGCGGAGCACGGCATCGCACCTCACTGGCGACATGACGTTCGGCGTGGGCGCGCCGGTGCTCGAGGTGCGCGACGTGAATCTGCGGGCCAACCCGGTCGACTTCGATCTGCTGCGCACGCTCGCTGGCAAACCGTTTCCCGAAGACTGGCAGGGCCAGCTTTATGGAAGTGTGAAGGGCCGCGGCGGGCCGCTGACGCATTTCGTCGTGGACCAGTCGGAGATCGCGTTCCACGACGCGCACGTGCGCGGCGCGGTGTCGACGATCGCCGGCCGCGGAGAGCTGAACATCCTCGAGCCAGCGTTGACGGAGTTTCGCGGCTTTGATGCGAACGTCGGATCGCTCGACCTGCGCTCGATCGAGTATCTGTTTCCGAGCTTTCCGCGGCTGCGTGGCACGATCTCGGGCACGGCGACGCTCGATTCGTCGTGGCTCGACGTGCGCTTCTCCAACGCGGACATCGTGCACCACGACGGGCCGGGCGCGCCCACGGAGGTGACGGGCAGCGGCCGAGTCACGTATGGCACGCCGTTCATGAGCTATGATGTAACGCTCAACGCATCTCCGCTCTCGCTCACGACGTTGTCGCGCTCGTATCCGGGCCTGCCGCTGCGTGGTCTGGTGAGCGGTCCCATTCGAGCAAAGGGATCCTCGCCCGATCTCGAGCTTGCGTTGTCGTTGCAAGGTCCGGGTGGCGGCTTCAGCTTCGACGGCCACGTCGACATCGACTCGATCGGCGGGTACGCGGCGAACGGTCACGGCGACTTCAGCAACGTGGATCTCGCCACGTCGCTCGACCGCACGACGATTCCGATGGAGCCGCTGAGCGGCCACTACAGCGTGAACGTCGCCGGCGCGAGCGCGGCATCGCTCGTAGGGTCCGCGAATCTCGATCTCGAGCGTACGCGGCTGGACAGCATTCTGGTCTATCCGTCACACGCCAGCGTGCGATTCGCCGACGGCCGAATGCTGGTGGACTCGTTGCGGCTTCACACCAAGCCCGCGATGGTCGTCGCGAGCGGAGCGATCGGACTGCCGCACGGCCGCCCGGACTCGCTGCGCTACACGATCAGCATCGATTCACTCGGCGGTCTGCGGCCGTACCTGTCACACAGCGACACGACGCTCGGCGGTGAGCCGCTGCCAGCGGACTCGCTGTCCGGTGCCGCGACGTTGACCGGAGTGGCGAGCGGCACGCTCGACTCACTCAACGTTTCCGGTCGCTTGCTCGGCAACAATCTCGTCGTGGCCGATAGGCGCGCGGCGAGCCTGAGCGGCGGCTTCGATCTTCGCGACGTGCTGCGCGCACCGTCGGGCATGCTGGATTTTCGGCTCGACACCGTCGTGCTCGCCGGCGTGTCGGTCGATTCCGCCGGAGGCCGCATTCGGGTGCAGGACCAACAGCACGCACAATTCACGGCGGCGGCGCTCAGCCATAACGGACCGACGATTGCGACGACCGGAACGTGGTCGACCAATGCCGGCACGCACCAGATCCGTCTCGACTCGCTGGGAATCGCCATCGGGGAGAGCCGCTGGCATCTGGCCGGTCCAGCGGATCTCGAATTCGACACGACGGCCATCCGTCTGGACTCCCTCGTGCTGCGCAACCGTGACAGCGCGGTCGTGTCGCTGTCCGGAGTCGTTCCGAACGCCGGTGCGGCGCAGGGGCGCGTCCGGGTGTCGCGACTGCCGCTCGCCGACTTCGGAACGCTGGCGCAAATGAACCAGCCGATCAGCGGCGTCGGCGATCTCTCGGCCGTGGTCACTGGGACGAAGTCGCAGCCGCAACTGGTGGCGAGCGCAACGTTGTCGAACATCAAATGGGACAAGGTGAACATCGACAACGTGACGACCACCGCGCGCTATGCCGATGATCGCCTGAACGCTGGCCTGACGGTGGCGCGCGGCGGTCAGACTGCACTGTCCGCGACGGCCTCGCTGCCCATGGCGATGACGTTGTTCAGCACGCGGCTGCTCGGCGACACGTTGTCGGCCACCATTCAGGCGGGCACCACCGACCTGTCCGTCATCAGCCCACTGCTTGGCGACGCGGCGAGTGGAGTCACTGGGCGATTGACCGCCGACGTGCGCGCGTCCGGCACGTGGCGACAACCGGCATTGGCCGGCTATCTGTCCGTGCTCAATGGCTCCGCCACGATCGACGCGGCCGGCGTGACGGCGACGCACATCAACGGCCGGCTGGACGGACTGGTCGACGAGCGGCGCGGCGTCGACAGCATTCGCGTGCAACTCCGTGCATCGTCGGAAGGCGAGCCGGCAGCCGACTCCGTCTCGTTGAACGGCTGGGTGAAGAATCTCGGCCACACGAACGTGACGCCGACGGTCGATCTGTCGCTCGCCGCGAACTCGTTCCACGCACTCGACAAGCGCTCGCTCGCCGACTTGTATCTCTCCACGACACGCGCCGACTTCGGTGCGATCAGCCCGTTGCGGCTCACCGGCCCGTTGAGCGCGCCGGTGCTGCGCGGCAACCTGCTCGTCGACCGCGGATCGATCTATCTCCAGGATCGCGACCTGGCGCGCAAGCAGGCGGTGGAGCTGTTCGCCGACACCACCACCGGCGTCACCGCCCCCGCCGAGCCGTCGCGGATGTCGCAGATCATGAGCAAACTGCAAATCGACAACGTGAATGTCGCGCTCGGCGAGGATGTGCGGCTGCGGTCGACGGAAGCCGACGTGCGACTGGGCGGGCAGCTCACGCTGCTGACGTCCTCGAGCCCGGCCGCCCGGTCGACTGCGACGAGCGCCTCGGCGTTGCCCGGCTTGGCGCTCGAGGGCCAGCTCAAGACGAACGGCGGCACCTACAACCTGAACCTCGGGCTGGTGCAGCGCGAGTTCCAGGTGTTGCCGAATGGCGTGGTGACGTTTGACGGCCCGCCGGAGAATCCGATCCTCGATATTCGCGCCCAGTACAACGTGAAGCAGTACCAGCAGCGGGATCTTGGCGTCATCGTGAATCTGCACGGACGCGTGCCGAACCAGGTGGTGAGCTTTTCGAGCAATGCCGACTACGAGATCTCGACGTCCGATCTGGTGAGCTATCTGCTCACCGGAAAGCCGGGGTTGGACTTTGGCTCGAACAGCCAGGCGTCGCAGGTGCTCGCGTCGTTCCTCGCGCCGACCTTGAGCGCCGTCGCGGCGGATCAGCTTCGGCAGAGTCTCGGCTCGTGGGTCGACGCATTTCAGATCCAGCTTGGCGCGGGCACCACGAATGCCGGGACGGTCACCAAGCCGGGTGACTACCTCGCGGGGTCGACGATCGGCGCCGAGAAACAGGTGACGAACAATGTCTTTCTGAGCGTGAACACGAGCTTCTGTCAGATCACGAACCCGACGGGCCAGGGATCGTACAATCCGCTGGCGCCCTTTGGCGCCAAGGTGGAGTATCGCTTCGATCCCACGTTCTCGCTGCAGCTTGGCCGCGAGCCCGACACGAACACGCGCTTCTGCAACAGCCAGCAGGGCTTCACGGGCCTCTACAACACACCGCAGCAGTTCAGTCTCTCGCTCTCCCGCACGTGGCGCTTCTGATCCGTCGCGTCGTCGTCATCGCCAATCCGGCGGCACGGCGCGGCAAGCACGTCGCGCGTCGCGCGCAGGCGGAGCTGGCCAGCCGATCGGTGCAGGCGGACATCATCTACACCGAACGGCCAGGGCATGCCGCCGAGTTGGCGGCGCATCACGCGCCCCACTATGACGCGGTGTTCTCGCTCGGCGGCGACGGAACGTTCATGGAGATCGCCGGCGCGCTGTCGGGATCGCAGATCCCGATCGGCATTCTCGCCGGCGGCACGGGCAATCTCGTCGCTCGGGCGCTCGGCATTCCGTTGTCGCTGCGCCGAGCCGTTCCGATGCTGATCGCCGGTGACGTGCTGGCGATGGATCTCGGCCGACTCACTTCGGGCAGGCGCTTTGCCGTGGCCGCCGGCGTCGGGATCGACGCATCAATGGTTGCTGAAACGCCGGCCTGGTTCAAGCGTCGATTAGGGATAGTGGCGTACGCAATCATCGGCACGCGGGCGGCCATGCGGGCCGTGTGGCGCGGCCGGTTCTTCGACGCGCGCGTCACGATCGATGGCGTAGTGCACGAGCGGCGCGCCGCCGCGGTGATGATCGCCAACTTCGGCGCGGTGCTCGGCAAGCGTCTCACCCTCGGGCCGGAGATTCGGACGGATGACGGCTTGCTCGACGGCTGCATCTTTTCGCCGCGCACCTTTCGCGACGTGTGCCGCATCATGTGGCGCATGGCGCGGCGCAATTTCAGCAGCGATCCCTGCCTGCTCTATTGCCGTGGCGCCTCGGTGCGCGTCGAAACGACGCCGCCGCTGCCCTGGCAGGCGGACGGCGAAATGATGGGCACGACGCCTTTCGAGGTCGTGGCCGAGCCGCTCGCCGTCCGCATGCTCGTGCCGCGCCGGTCCTGACGGCGTGAGCAACGAGACCGCCCCGTTCCGGCCACCGCTGACCGGCGCGTCGAGCGCAGGTCTCGAGCGGTTGCTGCGCGAGCGCGACCAGCTGCTGCTGTTGCACGAGGCGCTCGCCGATGTCGAGCGCGCGCGCACGCTCGACGAGCGGCTGCGCATTCTCGCTGAAGCCATTCAGAAGATCGGATTCGCCCGTGTCGAGACGACGGCGGGCTACTCGATGCCGCCGACGACGCGGCTCGTCGCGCAGATCAGCAATTCCTCATTCCTGGATTCGAACGAGCTGCTGGTGCCGCTGCGAACCGCCGATGGCGCGACGATCGCCACGCTGATCCTCGGCGAGCCGGCGGAGCCCGGCGTGCCGCCGCTGTCGCGCGTGCGCACCGTCGAGCTGTTCGCGCAGCAGGTCGCGTCGATGATCGAGAACGCGCGCCTGTACGAGCAGAGCCAGCGAGAGCGGGGGCGCGGCGAAGCGATCGCCGATATTGCGCGCGCGATCAGCGGGTCGTTGCGTCTGAGCGACGTGATGCAGCTCAGCCTGCGGCACGCCATGGCCCTGCTTCACACGGAAGGCGCCACGCTGGCATTGTCCCGCGATCAGCAGATCGTCGTCGTGGCGGGCGCCGGCGCGGGCGAATGTCTGATCGGCGCGCCGCTGCCGGTCGACGGGAGCATCAGCGGCCAGGCCGTGCGCGAGCGCCGCGCGATCATCTGCAACGACACCCGCGTGGCCGCGGCGTACGGTCCGTCGCGCATCGCCGCCGGCATCGATCGCACGCTCGTCGCTCCGCTCTACTCGAGCGCGGGCGCGATTGGTGTGCTCGCGGTGATCAACCGCGCCATTGCGTTCGGCGACGAGGATGCCCTCGTGCTGCAACGCCTGGCCGATCAAGTCGCGGTTGCGGTAGCCAACGCGCGCTTGTACGAGGAAGCGCACGCGGCGGCGGAGCGCTACCGCCAGGTCTCGGAAGACGAGCAGCGCGCACGGCGCGAAGCGGCCGTGTCGGAAGCGCGCTATACCCGCCTCGTCGAATCCGCATCCGACGCGATCTTCACCGTCGATTTGACGGGCCGGCTCACGTCGCTCAACGAGGCGCTGGAGCGTGCGTCCGGACGCCGCAGGGCGGAGCTGATGCACTCGCCATTCGTCGACCTCATCGATGCACGCGATCAACCGTCCGTCGTTGCCGCATTCGCGGCGACGTTCGCCGGCCAGCATCGCCGCGTCGAGCTGCGGTATCCCTCGGCGACTCGGGAATTGCGCTATTGCTCGCTCACGCTCACGCCATTCGTCGAGGACGACGCGGTGAGCGGCGCGCTCGGCGTGGTTCGTGACGTGACTGATGAGAAGCGGTTGACCGAGCAGCTCATTCAGCAGGAGAAGCTGGCCGCGGTGGGACAGTTGGTGAGCGGCGTGGCGCACGAGCTGAACAACCCGCTTGCCAGCGTGCTGGCCTTCGGCCAACTGCTGCTCATCGCGCCCGAGGATCAGCCGGCGGACCGCCCAAAGATCGAAGCGATCACCCAGGAGGCGAAGCGCGCCGCCAAGATCGTCTCGAACCTGCTCACGTTCGCGCGCCAGCATCAGCCGGAGCGTACCGTCACCGATCTCAATCGCGTGATCCAGGACACGCTCGAGCTGCATCGATATGCCCTACGCGTCGCGAACATCGATGTCGACGTCCGGCTGGATCCGGCACTCCCGACGACGTGGGCAGATCCGTTTCAGTTGCAACAGGTGATGCTGAACCTGATCGTCAACGCGGAGCACGCGCTGTCGACGTGGGAGGGCGAGCGCCGCATTCTCGTGCGTACCGAGCAGGCAAAAAAAGGCGGCGCACTCTGCGCGTACGTCACCGACACCGGGCCGGGAATCGCGCCGGAAGTGCTGCCACGAATCTTCAATCCGTTCTTCACCACGAAGCCGGTTGGCGAAGGCACCGGCCTCGGGCTGTCGATCTCGGACGGAATCGTGCGCGAGCACGGCGGCCGAATCAGCGCGGAATCGCGTCCTGGTCACGGCACGACGTTCACGATCGAGCTCCCACACGTGTTGGCGCCCGCTCCGGAGGCGTCGCTGCCAGCTGGCGGCGAGCGCCCGACCGCGGAGCGTCGCAAGCGGCTCCTGGTGGTGGACGACGAGGCGCCGATTCGACAGGCCGTCGCGCTCTATTTCGAGTCGCTCGGACACGTCGTGGACGTGGCCGGCACCGGCCGCGAAGCGATCGCGCGCGCCGGCGAGGCGCGATACGATGCGGTCATGCTCGACCTGCGATTGCCGGACATGACCGGCGACCAGGTGCTCGCACAAATGGAGCAGCTGCCGCGCGGCGTCGGCCGGGTGGTGTTCGTCACCGGCGACACGACCAGCGAGTCGGCGCGGCGCGTGCTCGAGGCGACCGGGCGGCCGACGATCAGCAAACCGTTCCTGCTCGACGAGCTCGCCGCGGTGGTGCTCGCCGAAGCGGCCCACTGACTACTATCTTCCGCCATGACCAAGCTCCACGAGCACGACGCGATGATCTGCCGCTCCTGCGGCAATGAAGAGCGCGCCTCCGAGGGCTATCCCTGCGTTGATTGCGGCACGTTCATCTGCGTCGTGTGCGACATGCGCGGCATCACCCGATGCCGCGAGTGTCAGGCCAAACGCGACGCCGCCGCACCGAAGCCGGAATCCTGAACGTGCCGGATCTGTCGCGGCTCGGCATTGCGGTTGGGCACGCGACCGACCAGGCGGGCGTCACGGGCCTGACCGTCGTACGCGGCGTGGACGGTCCAATGCGCGCAGGCGCCGCGGTGTTCGGACGTGCGACGGGCACGCGCGAGTTGCGCACTGCCTCGCCGGATCATCTCGTCGACGGCCGGGTGGACGCGATTCTTCTCACCGGCGGATCCGCCTATGGGCTGAATGCGGCCTCGGGTGTGATGCGCTGGTGCGAGGAGCAGGGTCGGGGATTCTCCGTCGGCGCCGGCGTCGTGCCGATCGTGCCCGCCGCAGTCTTGTTCGATCTCGCACCGCTCGGCCGATTCGACGCTCGGCCGACCGACGCGATGGCGTACGCCGCGGCGGCAAGCGCTGTCTCATCAGAGATTGCTGAAGGGTCGGTAGGGGCGGGCACTGGCGCAACGGTCGGCAAGGTCGCGGGTCCCGCGCTGGCAATGAAGGGCGGCTTCGGCTGCGCGATCGACACCCGCGGCGAGCTCGTTGTCGCGGGCATGGCGGTGCTCAACGCGTTCGGCGACGTACGGAACGGGCGCGGCGAGATCATCGCCGGTGCACGGAACGCGAGCGGCGGATTCGCCGACACCGAGCGCGTGCTCGCCGGAGCAACCACGCGCGCGGCCGCGTTCAACGAGTTGGCGTTGCAGAACACCAGCCTCGCCGTGGTGGCAGTGAATCAGCCCTTGACGAGTGTCGAGCTCGTGCAGCTCGCCCGCGCCGCGGGCGCGGCACTGCTGCGGCGGATCACTCCGTCCGGCACGTCGTACGACGGCGACGTCGTATTCGCCCTCTCGCCCCTCGCGGGAACGCGCCGATCGTACGACACCATCGTGATCGAGACGGCCGCGGTCGCGGTGCTCGAGCAGGCAATCGAACGCGCCGTTCGACTCGCCCGCGGGCGCGACGGCATTCCTGGCGCAGCGGACCATGGCCACTGAAACACATCTCGTAGAGCCCGAATTTCCCGTTCTCTTCGCGGCGACCGTCCGGACGCCGATCGCACCCATGCACAGCGAGCCGCGAATCGGCAGTCAGATGATCTCGCAGCAGATCGCCGGACACGTCGTCGAGGTGCTCGACGAGGAAGGCGATTGGGTGCGCGCGCGCGGCGAGGATGCGTACGAAGGCTGGATGCACGTCGGCTTTCTTTCGCGTGCCGCGTCGGGTGATGCGCAGCAGGCCGCAGCGCATGGGCGCATCTCGCTGGGCTGCGTCGCCGAAACATCCGCTGGAGTTCGACGCGCGCTGCCGTTGCGCGCCATCCTCTCGTCCGACGAGCGCGTGCTGTCCGGCGAAGCCATCGACGCCACGAAGGTGCGCGAACGGTTTCCGTGCGACGCGACGGCGATCACGCGCACCGCGCTCGACTACTTCCAGTCGACCAGCTATCTGTGGGGTGGAGTAACGCCGTGGGGTGCCGACTGCTCCGGACTGGTTCAAAGCGTCTTCGCGCTCCACGGCATGCAACTGCCGCGCGACGCCTGGCAGCAGGCCGAGCTTGGCGCGGACGCCGGTCCCGATGTCGGCGAGCTGCAGGCCGCCGATCTTCTCTTCTTCTCGGACCGTCCGGATCGCCGCATCACCCACGTCGGCATCGCGCTGGGGAAATCGCGCATGGTGCACCTCGCGCTCGGCCGCGGAGGCTACGCTGTCGAACGATTGAGCGACCGCAACGATGGGTACGTCGTGAAGCTGCGCGAGCGCCTGATCTGCGCGCGACGTCAGCTCCGTCCCAAGGTCAGCTGACGAGACCCCCGTTCGCCGTCATCTGCGCGGCCGAGCGGACCTGGATCTTGACGTCGGCGGTGTGCTCGCCGTCGATCGCGATCGCCATCGTGTAGCTGCCGCCGGCGTCCATCGGCAGGTCGAGTTGGGCGATGAGCGGAAGATCCATCTCCGTCACGCCCGGTGGCGGCGCGCCAACGTTGAGATCGCCCGAGCTGTTCCAGAGCTCCTGCCCGCTCGGGCTGAGCCAGCGGAACGTGACCGTGTGCTCGCCGATGTCGATTGCGGTGCCTTTGAGGTGCACGACGAGGTGCGCGCGCGGGTGGATGGCCGGCAGCGTCGCGACCTGCAGCGCGTCGAACACGCCGAGGACGTTGAGCTTTCCTTCCTGAGACAGATTCGCCGCGTCGGCGAACAGCGCGAAAGACACATGCATCCTGCAACATAGACAGGACAGCCGCCGCGCGTCTACTTTTCGCGCATGGGTTCGACAGTTGGCAAACTCTCGACGCCCGGCCACGCCAGCACCACGACGCGGCCGGGCGTTTGGCTCACGGAGCTCGGACTGGTGCTGATGGCGCTCATCTGGGGCGTCAATTACAGCATCGTGAAGTTCGGTACGACCGTGATCGATCCGCTCGCGTTCAACGGCGCCCGCGTGGCGTTGGCCGCGATCGTGCTCTGCGCGATCGTGGTCGTCGCGCGCGCATCATGGCCGTCGCGCGGCGTTGCCTGGCGCCTGCTCGCACTGGGCGTGCTCGGCAACGGCTTCTATCAATACCTGTTCGTCGAAGGCATCGCGCGCACGAGTGCGACGGATGCCGCGCTCGTCGTCGCGGCGTCGCCCGCGTTCATCGCGATCATCGGGCGCATGCGCGGCATCGAGCGGGCGAGCACCGCGCGCGTGCTCGGCATCCTGCTGTCGCTGGCGGGCATCGCGTTCGTCGTGCTCGGATCGACAGAAGCGTCGCAGGGCGTGTCCTCCGTCACCGGCGACCTGCTCGTACTCGGCGGCTCGCTGTCGTGGGCGCTGTATAGCGTGCTGCTCAAGCCGTACACGGAAAGCGTGCCCGGACTGCAGCTGTCGGCGCTGACGATGGTCGGCGGTGCCGTGCCGCTTGCGCTCGTGGCGTTGCCGAATTTCGTTCACGCCGGCTGGAAGGCCATGCCGATGCTGGGTTGGGGCGCGATGCTGTACAGCGGATTGTTCGCGCTGGTCATTGCGTATCTCTTCTGGTATCGCGGCGTCCGCGTGATCGGTCCGACGCGCAGCGCCATCTACTCGAATCTGCAGCCGGTGATCGCCGTGCTGTTCGCCTGGATCATGCTCAGCGAAGCTCCGACGCTCTGGCAGGGTGTCGGCACGGCGTGCATCATGGCGAGTCTCCTGCTCACCCGCGCGTGAAGCTCGTACTCTTCGATATCGACGGCACCATTCTGCTTACCGACGGCGCCGGCCGCCGGGCGATTCAGCGCGCGTTGCGCGAAGTGTTCGGGAGCGCCGGACCCGAGCAGCACCGCTTCGACGGCAAGACCGATCCGCAGATCGTGCGCGAGATGATGCGCCTCGATGGCCACCCCGACGCTCACATCGACGAGCGCATGCCGCGCCTGCTCGAGCGCTACGTCGACTATCTCGGTGAGGAGCTGGCGGCACACCCCGCCGGCGTACGCCTCATGCCCGGCGTTTGCCCGCTGCTCGACGCGCTGGAGCAGCGCGACGACGTGCTGCTTGGACTGCTCACCGGCAATCTCGCCGGCGGCGCACGCGCCAAGCTGTGCGCCGCCGGCATCGAGCCGCATCGATTCCGCGTCGGCGCGTATGGCTCCGATCACGAGCTGCGCGGCGAGCTGCCCGCCGTCGCTCAGCGGCGCGCGCGCGCCGAATGTGGAGTGGACATCGCCGGACGCGACGTCGTCGTGATCGGTGACACTCCAGCCGACATCGCCTGCGGCCGCTCGATCGGCGCGCGGGCGATCGGCGTGGCGACGGGCCACTATGGGGTGGACGAGCTGCGCCGTCACGGCGCCGCCGCGGTCTTCGCGGATCTCTCCGACACTGCCGCGGTGGTGGACGCGATCCTGTCGGCTGCGACCGTTTCGTCATGAGTGTTTCACGATGAGCGAACGCTCACAGTCGACCTTTCGCCTCGACTCGGCACGCATTGGTGCGACTGACCGCGGGCCGGCGACGGCGGTGCTCGACGACGACACGCTCGCCATCCTCATGCTCTCGCCGGATGACACGGCCGTGCGCGTGCCGTACTCGACCATCGACGATATCCTTGCCGCCGGCGGCGGCCTGACGATCAGCATTCACGGCGGCCGAGAGCTGACGCTCGCCTGTGAAGAGGCCGAGTCGTTTCGCGGTGTCCTGCTCGCGCGCTGTCGCGCGCTCCCCGAGCTGACGCGCACCTTGCGCGCATTCGGATCGCGCCGCGCTCAGCACGGCACGCGTGAGACGGCCGCCGGGGAGCAGCAGCGGTTCTTTGCGCCGTTGCTCACCGCGCGCATGTCGGCGATCCGCGCCGCGGACATCGTGGCGGTCGCCGCGGCCTTCGATGCACGCCTCATCGCGGCCGAAGTACATCGGACGCTGCGTGCATTCGTCGCGGAACGTTACGCGGAAGCCGGGCCGGCCCGCCGCGCCCTCGAGGCGGAGCTGCTCGACCTGTGCGAACCGCTCGATGTCGCACTCGCCGCGCTCGGCGAAGCAGCGCGCACGCTGTCGCGCGCCGGCGACGATCTGCCTGCCTGGCGAACGTGGAGCACCCGGCTCGGCGGGACATTCGAGATCGCCGATCGTGTGTGGATCGCGCTGGACGTCGCACTCGACACGCCGGTGTGGCATCCATGATCGTGGGACTCGGAGTCGATGCCGTCGACATCGTGCGAATCGAGCGCATGCTCGAGGCCCAGGGCGACCGGATGCTCGAGCGATTGTTCTCGGCCGGCGAACGCGCATATCTCGCAGCCAAGCGCGCGCCGGCGCAGCACATCGCGGTGCGTCTGGCGGCCAAGGAGGCAGCCTACAAGGCGCTCGCCGGCAACGAGCTGGCGCGCGGCATCGGCTGGCGCGACGTCGAAGTCGTGACTCGCGACGACGGCGCGCCCGAACTGCGCCTCCACGGCCGCGCGGCCGAGCGTCTGGCCGAGCTTTCGGGGACGACGATGCTCGTGTCGCTCACGCATAGCGCCGCGACGGCTGTCGCCGTCGTGATCGTCGAGCGCTGAAACCTGTGTCCGAACGGTCGCGCCTACACGCCTCGATTTAATCCCGATATATTCTCTCGGAAATGCATCTCAGCGCCAGACTCGGCCGCGTCGTCGCGGCGTGCGTCATCATCGTGGTGCCGTGCCGCTTGTCGGCGCAGCAGGACAATCCGGTCCAGCGCGTGGCGAACATCGTCAGCGTTGCCGTCGAGGAATACGGAAAGGGCATCGATGCGCACGGGCGTCTGATCTCGGCGGACGAATATCAGGAAGCCGTCGGGTTTCTGAACGACGCGCGTGCGGCCGCAATGCGCTTGCCGGGAAATCGTACCGCTTCACGAGCGCTGCTCGATACCATCATCGCACAGGTCGCGGCGAAGCGACCGCCCGCGGTGCTCGCGAAGATCGAGAAGCGATTCGCCGCGTCCCTGGGCAGTCAGGCCGCGCTCGAGCTGCCGACGAAGGCGCTCGATCTTGCCGACGGCCGCCGGTTGTACGAGCAGAGCTGCGCGTCCTGCCACGGCGAACGCGGCTTGGGCGACGGTCCGGCTGCCGCGGCGATCAATCCGAAGCCGCCGGCGATCGGGACGTGGGCGGTGATGTCGAGCGTGTCGCCGGCCATGGTCTATCGAAAGGTGACCGTGGGCGTGACCGGGACGGCAATGCCGGCCTTTGGTACGGCGCTCACAGCCGAGCAGCGCTGGAACATCGTGATGTACCTCCAGGCGCTGCGAAGCTCGGCGGCGCAGGTGGCCGAAGGCGAAGGGTTGTTCACGCAGGGATGCGCCGAATGTCACGGGGTAACGGGCATGGCCGACGGCGCCGCGACGCGTACGTTGAGCAAGGCGCCGCCGGAGCTTGCCTCGCTCGCCTGGCAGGTGGAGCGGAGCGATTCCGCACTCGCATCGGCCGTGCGTGCCGGCGTGCCGGGCACGCCAATGCCGCCGGCCTCGCAGCTCACGCCGGCACAAGTGCAGAGCGTCGTCGCGTATCTGCGCACGTTGCCGGAGCGCGAACGAACGGTGGCGGGCGGCCCCGCTTCGCGCGACAGCAGCGCCGATGCCGCCGGCCGGGCCGCGATCTCGATGCTCGAGCAATCGCTCACCGCGGCGCGCGACGGACGCCTGGACGACGCGAGCGATCGCGCCTTTTACGCCTATCTGGCGTTCGAGCCGATCGAGTCGCCGGCGCGGGCGCGCGACCCGGGCCTCGTGTCCTCGATGGAACGGCTGTTCGCCGATTTCCGCGCGGCCGTGCGCAGCAACGATCTGCGGGGCGCCGAGCGGGCGAGCAATGCGATCGAAGCGGACATGCCGCAGGTGGTCGATCTCACCCGGCCGGCCGGCAGCAGCTCGGAGGCGTTTCTTCAGAGTCTACTAATCATCCTGCGCGAAGGCTTCGAGGCGATCCTCGTGATCGGCGCAGTCGTCGCGTTCCTGCTCAAGACGGGGCATCGTGAGCGGCTCCGCTCGATCTGGGCGGGCATCGTGCTGGCGCTCGTCGCCAGCGGGCTGACGGCCGTCGTGCTGCGGACCGTGCTCACGGCGATTCCGGCGAGCCAGGACATCATCGAGGGGCTGACGCTGCTCGTCGCCGTCGGCGTGCTGTTCTCGGTGAGCTACTGGCTCATCTCGCGCGTCGAGGCCGCGAAGTGGCAACAGTTCATCCGCGAAAAGGTGAACACGGCGCTGAACCACGGCGGCGGACGGGCGCTGGCGTTCGTCGCGTTTCTCGCGGTGTATCGCGAGGGCGCCGAGACGGCGCTGTTCTACCAGGCGCTGTTCAACGAGGGACCGCACGTCGTGCTGCCGATCAGTCTCGGCATCGTCGTCGGCTTTGCGCTGCTCGGCGTGATCTTCACACTGTTCTACAAGTTCGGTGTGCGCATTCCGCTGCGGCCGTTCTTCAGCGTGACGAGCGTGCTGCTGTACTACATGGCCTTCGTGTTCATGGGCACGGGCATTCGCGAGCTGCAGGAAGGCAACGCGATCCCCATCACGGCGATCCCGGGCTTTCCAACCATCGAGGCGCTCGGGTTGTATCCGACGTGGCAATCCGTGCTCGCGCAGCTGGTGCTGCTCGGATTGTTCGTGTTCGCGGTGGCGAAGACGTTCTGGCCGAAGCGGTCGGTGACCTTGCCGACGGTGGCGACGGACTCGAACGGCGCCGCCGCGATCGCGGCGGAAGTGGCGCGGCTGCGCGCCGAGAACGACGCGCTGGCGGCGCGCGTGGCGTCGATGGAAGCGCTACTCGCGCACGTGGACGAGAGTCACCGCGTCTAGCGAACGCGTCGCCGCTACGCGACGGCGGGTTCGCTCCTGATCCCGGGTCGGTCCGGCCCGGTCTCGCGCCGCGCGGCCATGATCGCGCAGCCGATCACGATCACGCCGAGCGCGATGATCTGGGCCATGCTCAGGCCGAGCGCCCAGCTCATGCGGTCGTCCTTCGAGCGGAAGAACTCGACGATGAAGCGTTCGGTGCCTGCGAGCACGCACCATACGCCGAACAGCCAGCCCTCGGCGTGATCGTGGTCGCGGATGCGCCAGAGAATCAGAAACATCACGAAGCCGAGCAGCACTTCGAGCAATTGCGTCGGGTACACCGAGATCACCGCGTTGGGGTCCTGGCCCGCGGCGAAGTGCGTGTGGAAGGTGCGCGTCATTTCGTACGCCGTCGACGGCGGCGCGCCCTGCGGGAACACGACGGACAACGGTCCCGAGTACGGCTTTCCGTAATCGTCGCCCACCGCCCAGCAGCCGGTCCGGCCGATCGAGTAGCCGGCGGCCAGCGCGATGCCCGCGACGTCGGCAAATCGGACGAATGAGAGTTTCTTGTAGCGAATCACGAGGAAGCACAACAGCACCGACCCCATGAAGCCGCCCCAGAACACGAAGCCGCCGCGGCTCCAGAGATCGCTCACGTTGTGCGATACGACGACGACGTAGTAGACCTTGGCCCCGATCATCGTGCCGAGCAGGGCGGCGAACAGTACGTCGCTCACCGCCGCGGCCTCGATGTCGTGACCGCGTCGCGCGAGCTCGCGTTCCGACACGATCTGCGAGATGAGAAACGCCATCAGCACCGCGATCCCGAAGCCCGTGAGATTGATCGGGCCGATCGAGAAGTTGAACGGGTGATGGACGATCGGAGTCGAGAGAATCATGCGGCGACGAGTCCGGGAAGTGGCTGAGTTGCGAACGCGTTCAGGTCGAGCGACGACCGTTCGCCGCGCTCGAGGTGGAACAGGCCGGCGCGGGCGATCATCGCGGCATTGTCGGTGGCGAGCCGGCTGGACGGCGCAAAGACCTCGACACCGCGGCTCGTGAAACGTTCCCGCAGCGCGGCGACGAGCGATGCATTCCCCGCTACGCCGCCGCCGAGCACCACGCGCGTGCGACCGAACTGCCGTACGGCGCGCGTGGTCTTCTCGACGAGCGTGTCGACGAGCGCATCCTGAAACGCGCGCGCAATTGGGCCCCGATCGGCGCCGAGATCGGCGGAGGCGCGGACGGCGTTCAGCACCGCCGTCTTGAGCCCGCTGAATGAGAAATCATAGAAGTCCGGGTCGCCGGCTGCCTGGTCGCGCCGAAGCATGGGTCGGGCAAAGCGGAAGGGACCGGCCTGGCTGGCCGCCGCGAGCCGCTCGAGGTGTGGGCCCCCAGGATACGGCAGGCCGAGCAGCTTGGCAACCTTGTCGAACGCCTCGCCGGCAGCATCGTCCCGCGTGCGGCCGAGTACGCGGTAGCGACCCCACGCTTCCACATCGAGCAGCAGCGTGTGCCCGCCCGACACGAGCAGCGCGGTGAACGGCGGCACGGCGCCGCGATGCTCGAGCGCGGTGGCGAAGAGATGTCCTTCCATGTGATGTACGCCGATCACCGGCACGCCGCGCGCGAACGCCAGCGCCTTGGCGTAGCTCACGCCAACGAGCAGCGCGCCGACGAGCCCGGGCGCGTTCGTCACCGCTACGGCGTCGAAGGCGTCGGCATGCGCCTCCGTGAGCGCGCGCTCCACGACCGGCACGATCGCCGTGAGATGCGCCCGCGATGCAATCTCCGGCACGACGCCGCCGAAGATTGCGTGCACGTCCTGCGAGAGAATGACGAGCGAGCGAAGCGTAGCATCGTCGCCCGTGCCGTCGAGCACCGCCGCCGAGGTCTCGTCGCACGACGTCTCGATGCCGAGCACTCGCATCAGCCGTTCGGCACCGGCGTGATCAGCACCTTCACTTGCGACGGTCGCACGCGCACACCGGCCCCGAACCCCGTCGTATCGATGTCGACGAGATGCGGCAGCGAATCCGGAAACGGAATGATGGTCTTCACGGTGCGCACGGACGGAATCCGCAGCACGAGCCGCCGCGGACCGGTCACCTGCACGCTCTCCGGATCGAAGCGCGTCGTGAGTGCCGTACCCATGTTGTTTGCCACCTCGATCTCCGAATGCACCGGCGCCTTGCGCGTCCACGTCGTCTCGAACCGCAGCGTGAGACTCTGCGGCCGGATCTCGCGGACTACGGCATCGACACCCTCGGGCAGCGTCACATCGTCGGGGCGCAGATCGATCACGACGGTGTCGGGCGCGTCCGACGTGATCTGCCGCCTGATCGTCGGCTCGTTGGCCGTGAGCTTGATCAGCTCCGTCGGTGAGCCGACAACGAGCGCCTGCACTTGCGGCAGTGGATCGCGCAGCGCGAGCGAGCTGTCCAGCACTGGCGTGAAACGGACCGGCACGAGCTCGACTTGCGGCTCCTTGTTGTTCACCACGAACCAGAGCACGATGGCGAGCAGCACAGCCGCGCCCTTGAGTGGCAGTCGGTCCGTGAACATCGCCACGATCCGCCGGCGGCGCGTGGTTTGTTGTCGAAATGGCGGCGGCGTATCCACGGCCGCTCAGCGATCGCCGTCGTCGACGACCGGGCGCGGCGTCTGCAGCCCGAGCAACTGCGACACGAGCGCACGGTTGCCGAGCGAGCTCCAGTCATCCGCGCCGATCCATTTCTTGCGGATCGTGCCCTCGGGTCCAATGACGAACGTCTCCGGGTATCCGGTCGTCTGGTAGGTGCGCTCGATCGCTCCAGTGGGATCGTGAAGGATCTCGAACGTCACGCCGTAGTGATTTGCGAATTTGCGAATCGAGTCTTCGCTCACGGCGTTGTCGACGCTCACCGCCAGCAGCTTGAGCCCCTTGCTGCCGTATGCGCGATACAGCGCCTCGAGACTGGGAATCTCCTTTTGACATGGCTCGCACCACGTCGCCCAGATGTTGAGCAGTACGACCTGTCCCTTGTAGTCGTCGAGCGTACGATAGCGATTCTCGCCGAGCACTTTCACGCGGAAATCGGGTGCCTGCGATCCGATGACGACCGGAAACAGCTCGTCCTTCATGAGGTGCGTCGCCGCGATCAGGCCGCAGGCGAGCACGCCCACCACGATGCCGACCACCGTCCACTGCTGTCGGACGGTCATACGAGCACTCCGCATCGGCCGCGCAGCGCGCCGATTTCGGCGCGCGGATCAGCGGCCGAGAAGATGGCGTTGCCGGCCACGAAGGTGTCGGCTCCGGCTTCCCAGAGATCTTTAATCGTCGCGCGGCTGACGCCGCCGTCCACCTCGAGTACCGCGCCGCTCGCGCCTTCGTCGAGCAACTGGCGCGCACGGCGCACCTTGCCCGGCGAGTATGGAATGAATTCCTGGGCGCCGAACCCTGGATTCACCGTCATGATGAGCAGCAGGTCCAGCTCCGGCAGAATCTCCGAGACGGCAGTGAGCGGCGTGGCGGGATTGAGCGCGACACCGGCGCGGCAGCCGAGCTCGCGGATGCGCGTGAGCTGCCGGTGCAGATGCGGCGCCGCTTCGGCGTGAATCGTCAATCCATCCGCGCCCGCGGCGACGAAATCGTCGAAGTACTGCTCCGGCTCGACGACCATCATGTGCACGTCGAGCGACAGCGACGTGCACGCGCGCACCGTCTCGATCACCTTGGCGCCATACGTGAGGTTCGGCACGAAGCGGCCGTCCATCACGTCGATGTGGATCCAGTCGGCGCCCCCCGCTTCGCACATCGCGATCTCGTCGCCGAGCTTCGAGAAGTCGGCGCTGAGAATGGATGGCGCGATTCGAACGGTCATGGCGTGCGCACCGGCGGAGCCGCCGTGCTGTCGCCCGGTCCGGCGCTGAGCACGATCGACACGGAGCTCGGAACCGGCGTCTTGATGCCGGGGGCGGGGTTGCTGGCGATCACCTGGCCGCGCGGCTCGTTGCTCGGACGCTGCGACACCTGCCCGAGATCGAAGCCGGAGCTCTCCAGCGCGGTCTGCGCGTCGGCCTGCGTCATCCCGAGAATTTGCGGCACGGCGATCATCTGCTGGCCAGCGCTGAGCGTGAGCATGACCGACGTGCCCTCGATGTCGCGCTGTCCGGCCGGCGGATCCTGCTCGAGCACCGTACCCTTGGGCGACGCACCCTGATACCGCGATTCACCGCGCTTCGCCTTGAACCCGACCGCCGCCAGCCGACTCGACGCTTCGTCGAACAGCAGCCCCGTCACGTTCGGAATCTTGGCCTCGCCGGGAATCACGCCCGACGGAAAGACGAAGAACGCGACGATCAGATAAGCGATGAGAAATCCGCCGACGATCACCACCGCGTAGGGAAGTGACCGGCGCAAGCCTGTGCGAAAACTCATTCAGTGCCCCGGCGCAGTCGCGCGGCGAATGCGCCGTCGGTGCCATGTCGCTGCGGAAGCACACGCAGGCGGCCGGCATCGAGTACCGCCGCGGCCACCGTACCTTCGGGCGGCGCGTCCACGCGCCATCCCGGATGCTCGGTCAGGAATCGATCGATCTGCTCGTCGTTCTCCTCCGGCTCGAGCGAGCAGGTGCTGTAGACGAGCAGGCCGCCGGGTTTCACGACGGTGGCCGCGCTGCGCAGCAGCGCGCGCTGGATCGTCGACATCACGGCGAGATCCGAGATCTTGAGACGCCAGCGGGCATCCGGATGGCGGCGGAAGGTGCCCGTGCCGGTGCACGGCGCGTCGAGGAGTACCATGTCGACTGGGCGAATGGCCGGTGAGCGCGCGTCGGCAACGTAGGCATGCATCGTCGGGATCTCGAGCCGTCGCGCGTTCTCGACGACTCGGTGAATGCGCGTGAATGCGAGATCGCTCGCGAACACACGCGACGCATTCCGCGACAGCTCGACCGATTTGCCGCCCGGTGCGGCGCACAGGTCGGCGACGGTCGCGCCGGTCGGCACGCACGCGTACTGCGTGACGAGCGTCGACGCGGGATCCTGGAGATGAAACAGACCTTGCCGGAACGGACCGAGCTCGGTGAGCGACGACACGGCGCTCCGCAGCTCGATGCTGTCGCGCGCCAGCGGTGCATCCTCGACGTGAATGCCGGCGGATTCGAGCATCGCCTCGAGCTGCTCGCGCACGACGTGATACGGACGCACGACGAGCGGCGCTTCGCGATTGTTCGCCTCGAGCAGGCGCTGCGTGTCGGGAATGCCCCAGCGCTCGACCCAACGCGCGACCAGCCACCGCGGGTGCGACATCTCGAGCGCGAGCTTGTCGACAGGATCCGCGAGCGCGGGCACCACCAGCGCGTCGCGCTCGCGATCCAGGCGGCGCAGCACCGCGTTCGCCAGCTTGCTGGCGCCCATGCCGTGACGCCGCTTCGCCAGCTCGACGGTCTGCGCGATCGCCGCGTAGGGCGGCACGCTTTCCATGTACAGGAGCTGTGCGCCGCCGAGGCGCAGCAGGTCGAGCAGATCGTTGTCGAGCCGCACCGCGCCGCCGCGGATGCGCGCGTCGAGCAACGCATCGAGGCGGGCGCGCCGGCGCAGCATCCCGTACACGAGCTCGCGCGTCCAGCGGCGATCGCGCGCGTCGAGTCGCGCGGTCCGGCGATCGAACGCCGGATCGAGCAACTCTCCCTTGCGGAGGTCGGCACAGATTTCCGCGGCGGCCACGCGCGCATCCGTCACGCCGCCCACGCGCTGTACCGCGACACCGCCGGGCGACCGGTGGTCCTGATCAGCCCCTGGCATACTCACTAAAATAGTCGCTCGCCCTGGTGCACGCCGCGGCCGCGCGCCCACTCCTGCGGCGCAACGCGGCGCTTGCCAGCCGGGTGCACGCTCGTGATCCGCACCGCGCCGGTCCCGCAGGCGACCGTCATGCCGCGCTCGTCGATCGCCAGCACTTCACCCGGTGCGCCGGTTCCGACCGACATGCGCGCGCCGAACAGCTTGACCTCGCCGCTCGAGGCATGAGTCAGCGCGCCCGGCCGCGGATCGTACGCGCGGATGAGGCGGCCGATCTCGGTGGCGTCGGCGGACCAGTCGACGACCGTCATCGAGCGATCGATCTTCGGCGCATAGGTGGCCAGTGATTCATCCTGTGGCGTCTCGACCGCCCGACCGAGATCGAGCAGCGCGAGCGCTTCGATCAGCGCGAGCGCTCCCATCTCGGCGAGTCGAAGCTGCAGCTCGCCGGAGGTTTCGTCGTCGGGAATCGGCGTGCGAACCTGGAGGATCGACGGTCCGGCATCGAGCGCCTTCACCATGCGCATGATCGTGATGCCGGTCTCCGGGTGCCCCTCGCGAATGGCCGCCTGAATCGGCGCGGCGCCGCGCAGGAGCGGAAGGAGCGAGGCGTGAATGTTGATCGTCCCGAGCCGCGGCAGCGCGATGACCTCGCTGGAGAGTATGTGCCCGTACGCAACGACCACCGAGATGTCGGGATGCAGCGCGGCGATCTCCGCCACGAACTCGTCGCCGCGCGGACGGTCGGGCTGGAGCACGGGAACGGATTCCGCGAGCGCGATGCGCTTGACGGGCGGCGGCTCGAGACGCGAGCGCGAGCGCCCGACCGGGCGATCCGGTTGGGTGACGACACCGGCAACCTCGAAGCCCTCGCCGATCAGCGCGCGCAGCGCCGGCGTGGCGAAATCAGGCGTGCCCCAGAAGAGCACGCGCATTCACAGCTCCTCGTCCGGATGCTCGTGCGAGCGCGGCGGGTCTTCGGCGAGCGTGCGAACGAAGCCGGGATATTTGTCCTTCTCCTTGCTCCACTTCGCCAGCGCGGACCGGCGCTTGAGCACACTCAAATAATCGATGAACAGCTTGCCGTGGAGATGATCGATCTCGTGCTGCAGGCAGCGCGCGAACAAATCGCTCGCCTCCACCTCGAACGGCTTCCCGTTCAGCCCCAGTGCGCGCACGTGCACATTCGACGGCCGCTCGACGTCGCCGTAGACGTCGGGGATCGAAAGACAGCCTTCCTCGGCCTTCGCCGGTTTGCCGCTCGCGTCGAGGATTTCGGGATTGATGAGCACGAGCGGGTTGTCGTCGACGTCGACGACGGTCATCCGCTCGGTGCGACCGATCTGCGGCGCGGCGAGCCCGATGCCCTTGGCGAGGTACATCGTGTCGAACATGCTGCGCGCCAACGACCGGAGCTCGTCGGTGATCGTCGACACCGGGGCGGTCTCGGCGCGGAGAATGGGATCGCCGAGGACGCGGATTTCGAGAATGCTCACGGCGTGGTGCTGGCGCCCGCTCCGGGGGCCGTGGTGCCGCCGAGGATCTTGGCGATGCGCCCGCGCTCGACGACGATTCGCGACTCGGCGGACTTGATGGTCACGCGATCGTCGAGCCGGTTGGCGCCGCCGTCCTTGGCCGTCTCGCGGATGTGCACCACCTCGCCGACGATGCCGCCGGCCGTCACGACCTCGTCGCCTCGCTTGAGCGCGCGCAGGGCGGTCTCGTGCTGTTTGCGCTGCCGTTGCTGCGGCCGGATCATCAGGAAATAGATGATGCCGATGATGATCGCGAACTCGAGAATGATCGGGCTCAGCGAGCTGCCGCCAGTGGGGGCCTGCGCGAGTGCGAGCGTCAGAGCCAGCGGCGTTACGGGAATCATCATGCGACGACTGGGGATCGGGAGTGATAGCGCGCGAGCCAGGTGCGGCTCCACGCGGCGAAGGTACCGGTGCGGATCGCGGCCCGCGCATCGCGCATCAGATGAACCAGGAAATGTACATTGTGCAGGGATAGCAGGTGCAAGCCGAACATCTCGTCGGCGGTGAACAGATGGCGGATGTAGCCGCGCGAGAACCGACGGCAGGCGGCGCAGTCGCACTCGGGGTCGAGCGGACGCGGATCGGTGCGGAATTCGGCGCGCTTGATGTTGAGGCGGCCATCGCGGGTGAACGCGGCGCCGTTGCGGCCCATGCGCGTCGGCGCCACGCAGTCGAACAGATCGACGCCGCGCGCCACCCCCTCGACCAGATCCTCGGGAAAGCCGACGCCCATGAGATACCGCGGCCGATCGCGCGGCAGCTCGGCGTCGACCACCTCGAGAATGCGGTACATGTCCGGTTTGGCTTCGCCGACGGACAGGCCGCCGATGCCGAAGCCGGTCCAGTCGCCGAGATCGAGAATGGCGCGCGCGGCCTCGCGGCGAAGCGAGGCGTGGATGCCGCCCTGGACGATCGGGAAGAGCGCCTGGGAATGGGATGGTGCGGGGAGCGGGAAAATGGTGCCGGGAAGGGGCGGGGAATTCGGCAGCGTGGTTTTCGGGGGGGGCCCCCCGGCGCGCAGACGCTCGAGCGCCGCCACGCATCGCGCCAGCCACCGCACGCTCCGCTCGCTCGCATCTCGCGCTGCCGCCTCCTCGCTCTGCCCCGGGATCACGTGATCGAATTGCATGATCACGTCCGCGCCGAGATTGCGCTCGATCTGCATCACACTTTCCGGCGTGAACACGTGCGTCGATCCGTCGATATGGCTGCGAAACTCCACGCCATCCTCGCTCACCGTGCGCAGCCCTTCGAGCGAGAACACCTGAAAGCCCCCGGAGTCGGTGAGCAGCGGCCCATCCCAGCCCATGAACCGGTGCACGCCGCCGAAGTCGCGAATCAGCTCGTCGCCCGGACGCAAATGCAGGTGGTACGCATTGCTCAGGATCATCTGTGCGCCAAGCGCGTGCAGCTCGTCGGGATCGAGCGACTTGACCGTCGCCGCCGTGCCGACCGGCATGAACGCCGGTGTCTCGACCACGCCGTGCGGCGTCGTGAACCTCGCCGCGCGGGCCGCGCCCGCTTCGGCTTCGAGCTCGAATGTGAAACCGGTGTCCATTAGAGAATCAGCATGGCGTCGCCATACGAGTAGAATCGGTAGCCGCTCTCGATGGCGAGCCGGTAGGCGCGCATCGTCAGCTCGTAGCCCGCGAACGCGGCGACGAGCATGATCAGCGTCGAGCGCGGCAGGTGAAAGTTGGTGACGAGATGGTCGACGGCGCGAAACCGGTACGGCGGCCGGATGAAGATGCGCGTCTCCGAGTCGCCCGCGCGGATGATGCCCGCCCCATCCGCGGCACTCTCGAGCGTGCGCACACTGGTCGTGCCAACCGCCCACACCCGACCGCCGTCCGCACGGCGTTGATTGATCGTTCGCGCCGTCTCGTCGCCGATCGAATACCACTCTTCGTGCATCACGTGTCGCGCCGGATCGTCGACCTCGACCGGCTTGAACGTTCCCGCGCCGACGTGGAGCAGCACCTCGGCCCGTGCGACTCCGCGAGCCGCGATCCGATCGAGCAGGTCCGGCGTGAAGTGCAGCCCGGCGGTCGGAGCAGCGACCGATCCGGCCTCGCGCGCGAACACCGTCTGATATCGCTCGGCATCCTCCGGCCGATCGGCGCGATCGATGTACGGCGGCAGCGGGATGTGCCCGAACCGGTCGATCGCTTCGTCGAGTGCCAGCTCGCTCTCGAGCTGCACGATTCGCGTGCGTCGTTCGGTGACCTCGAGAATTTCCGCAGCAAAACCGGGAGCGATGTCGACACGCCGCCCCGGTTTGAGCTTGCCGCCGGGCGATACCATCGCCTCATAGCGTCCACCACCAAGCGGCTTGAGCAGGAGAATCTCGGCCGGAGCACCAGATGCCCGCGCGCCGAGGAGGCGCGCCCGCAGCACGCGCGTGCGATTGACGACGAGCACGTCGCGCGGATCGAACAGTTCCGCGATGTCTGCGAACGTCCGGTGGGTGATCGTCTCGGTCGCGCGATCCACGACCATGAGCCGGCTGGCGTCGCGGCGAGCGAGCGGGTGCTGCGCGATGCGCTCCGCGGGGAGCTCGAAGTCGTAGTCGGCGGTGCGCGTGCCGTCCGGAATCATGGCGAATGCTAGCAGCCCGCACGCGCACGCCGGTACTGCGCGTTGGTGCTGTCTAAAACAGCGTTTCCTGCGCGCTCGGCTCGCGCGGCGTGAAACCGAAGTGCCGGTACGCCTGCGCCGTCGCCACGCGGCCGCGCGGCGTGCGCTGGAGAAAGCCGTGCTGCACCAGGAATGGCTCGTACACTTCCTCGATCGTGTTCGAGTCTTCGCCGATTGCCGCACCGATGGTGTTCAGCCCCACCGGCCCACCGTCGAACTTCTCGATGATCGTCTTCATGATTCGCGCGTCCATGTCGTCCAGGCCGAACATGTCCACCTCGAGCAGGTGGAGCGCCTTGTCGGCGATCGGCTTGGTGATCACACCGTTCCCCTTCACCTGCGCGAAGTCGCGTACGCGACGCAGCAGACGGTTGGCGACGCGTGGCGTGCCGCGGGCCCGGCGCGCGATCTCGGCCGCGCCGTCGGGCTCGATGCCGACCTTCATCACTTCGGCCGTCCGATTGACGATCAGCTCCAGATCCTCCGCCGGATAGAAATTCAGCCGCTGTTCGATGCCGAACCGCGCGCGCATCGGCGCCGTGAGCATGCCAAGGCGAGTCGTTGCGCCGATCAGCGTGAACGGCTCGATCGGCATCGTGATCGTCTGCGCCTTGGGACCTTCCGACAGACGGATGTCGATCCGGTAGTCCTCCATCGCCGGATAGAGAAACTCCTCGATGATCGGGCGCAACCGGTGGATTTCGTCGATGAACAGGATGTCGCCGCGACGCATGTTGGTGAGCGTCGAGACGAGATCGCCCGGCTTCTCGAGTGCCGGACCGGAGCTGGTGTGGATATTCACACCCAGCTCGCGCGCGATGAGCTGCGCGAGTGTCGTCTTGCCGAGTCCCGGTGGACCGAAGAAAAGCGTGTGGTCGAGCGGCTCGCGCCGGGCGAGCGCGGCGTCGATGTAGATCCGCAGACTTTCCTTGACCTTCTGCTGGCCAATGAACTCGGCCAGTCGCTGCGGTCGCAGCGACAGCTCGACGACGGACTCGTCGGTGAGCGCCTCAGGCGTGGTGATCTCGGCTCGGGACATCGCGATGTGCTACCAGGCGGGGAATTGACGGCTCGCGGCGAACCGCGTGAGTCCAATATACCCCGAAGAGAGACCGAAATACAGCGTCAGACTTTCACGCGGAGCTGCGCCAGCCGCTCCGCCGCATCCTCGAGGGTCGCCTGCTTTTTACAGAACGCGAATCGAACGTACTGGCGGCCATCTTCCTTGCGAGCGTAGAAGCTCGAGCCCGGCACCGTCGCGACCCCAACATCCTGCGCCATCCACTTGGCGAAGGTTACGTCGTCGAGATCGCTCAGGCCGGAGAAGTTGGCGAACACGTAGTACGCGCCCTGCGGCACGCTGAACGTGAACCCGGCCTCCTGCAGCACCTCGCACAGGAACTCGCGCCGAGCCTTGTAGCCCGCGGCGAAGTGGTTGTAGTACTCGGCGTCGAACGCGAAGCCGACCGCGGCCGCCGTCTGCAGCGGCGCCGGCGCGCCCACCGTGAGAAAATCGTGAACCTTGCGAATTGGACCGGTCTGCGCCGGCGGCGCAATGATCCAACCGATCCGCCAGCCGGTACAGCTATACGTCTTCGATAACGACGAGATCGTGATCGTCCGCTCGCGCATGCCGGGCCACGTTGCGATCTCGTGATGATGTCCCGAGAACACCATGTGCTCGTACGGCGAGTCGGTGATTGCCCATGCGTCGTGCTCGATGCACAGCTCGGCGATCAGCGAGATCTCCTCGCGCGACAGCACCCGGCCGGTCGGGTTGTGCGGCGTGTTGACGATGATCGCCTTCGTGCGCGAGTTGAACGCAGCGCGCAGCCGATCGGGGTCGAGCGTCCAATCCGGCGCCTCGAACGGCACGAACACCGGGCTGGCGCCAGCCAGAATTGCATCCGGACCATAGTTCTCATAGAAGGGCTCCGGGATGATCACCTCGTCGCCCGGATTCATCAGCGCCATGAACACGGACGCCATCGCCTCCGTCGCGCCGCACGTCACAGTCACGTCGCGATCGGGATCGACCTCCATGTCATACCAGCGGCGGTACTTCTCGGCGATCGCCTGCCGCAGCACCGGCGTGCCCCAGGTGACCGCGTACTGGTTGATGTCGCCCTGGATCGCCGCGCACGCTGCCGCTTTCATCGGCTCGGGCATCGGGAAATCCGGGAATCCCTGCGCGAGATTCACCGCCTGATGCAGGTTGGCGATGCGCGTCATCTCGCGGATGACGGATTCGGTGAACGTCGCGGTTCGTCTGGCAGCGTGCACGGGAATTATCCTCGAATCTTGCTCAATGCGCTTCGGATCAACTCTGCCGCACCGGTGCCGCGGCCGCCATCGTCGAGCGCCTGGCGTACCGCGCGCTCCGCGTCCGGCACCGAATAGCCGAGTGACACCAGCGCACGAATCGCGTCCTCGGCGCCGGCGCCTTCTGGACGGGCGCCCCCGGTCGTTGGAGAAACTTGCAGATCATCGAGCTTGTCGGCGAGATCGAGAATCAACTGCTCGGCTTTTTTCCGCCCCACGCGCGGCACGCTCTGGAGCGTGACCACGTCGTGGTCCAGCAGCGCGCGAATCAGGCGGTCGGCGGTAAGCGTCGACAGGAGCCCGAGCGCGAGTGCCGGCCCCACGCCCTTGGCGCCAAGCACCCGCTGGAATACGCGGCGCTCGAACACGGTCGAGAAGCCGAACAACTGCCAGCCGTCCTCCTTCACCACGAGATACGTGTGAAGGCTCACGTTCTCGCTCACCGACGGCAGCGATTCATAGACGCCGAGGGGGATGGCCAATTCGTAGCCAACGCCGCCCGACGTCATGATCTCGACCCGGTCGAGTTCCTTGCTCGTGAGCGTACCGGCGATCTGCGCGATCATCGGTGAGCGGCCCGCGGTCGTGGGGTGCTCAAGCTCGGCGCGCGGGCGGCCATGAGGCACGCGAGCGCCGCGGCCACACCGTCCGCCGCGTCCGATGGCTGCGGCACCGACTTGAGACGCAGGAGGCGGGTGAGCATGAACTGCACTTGCTCCTTGGTCGCCGCGCCGGTGCCGACGACGGCCTTCTTGATCTCGGCCGGCGGAATCTCGTGGATGGTGACGCGCGCCTGTTCGCCGGCGAGCAGCACCACGCCGCGGGCGTGGCCGAGCACGACGGTGGTCCGCACGTTCTTGGCGTAGAAGACGTCCTCCACGGACATCGCATCCGGCCGGTGGCGCGCCAGCAGCTCGGCGACGCCTTCATAGATCTCTGATAGCCGCGCCGACAGCGGATCGCGCGGGCGCGTGCGGATCACGCCGCATTCGACGAGCGAAACGAGCCCGAGCCCCTCGCCCTTCACGACACCGTACCCGGTGTTCGCCGTGCCGGGATCGATGCCGAGGACGATCATCCGGGTCAGACCATTTCCGTGACGTCGATATCGAAGTTCGCCCAGACCTTCTGTACGTCGTCGAGATCGTCGATCGTCTCGATCAGCTTCAGCAGCGACTCGGCGTCCTTGCCTTCCACCTTGACGGTGCTCTTCGGCACCATCGTCAGCTCGGCCTCGGCGATCTCGATGCCCGCGGACTTCAGCGATTCCTGAACGGCGTGGAAGTCGGTCGGGCTCGTCGTGACGAGAAATCTCTCGTCCTCGCGCGTCACGTCTTCGGCGCCCGCCTCGAGCGCCGCTTCCATCAACGCGTCCTCGCCGATGGTGCTGGCGTCGACGTAGACATGGCCCTTCTTCTCGAACATCCAGGCGACCGAGTTCGGCGTGCCGAGATTGCCGCCCAGTCGGCTCATCTTGCTGCGGACTTCGGCGACGGTGCGTGTGGGATTGTCGGTGACCGTGTCGATCAGCAACGCCACACCGGCTGGGCCGTAGCCCTCGTACGTGATCTCCTGGTAGTCGACGCCCTCGAGCTCGCCCGTGCCCTTCTTGACCGCGCGCTCGATGTTCTCCTTCGGCATCGAGTTGGCGCGCGCTGTGTCGATCGCCAGCCGAAGCCGCGGATTCCCGCCCGGATCGCCGCCGCCGATCTTGGCGGCCATGGTGATCTCGCGAATGAGCTTGGTGAACAGCGCACCACGCTTGGCGTCAGTTGCCGCCTTGTAGTGCTTGATCTGCTTCCATTTACTGTGACCAGCCATGGGACCAGGGGAACGGGTGGAGACTGTAGAAATATAGTCTCCGGACCGGTCTGGCTACCGCAGACGGATCGCGAGAATGGCGTGAAATCCACGCATTGGCGCGGTCTCGCCGAGCCCCGCTCCACCGGGCGACGCGATATGACCGGTGGAATAGCCGCCGCTCGGCGAGATCGTCACGGCGCCGGCGCGGATATCGGCTCGCAATCCTGCCGTGGCGAGCACGCTGGCCGACGCATTCTCCTGCGTCCATGTCCTGCCTTCGACGGTCGGCTCGATGGTCACACGTCCCGCGGGAACGCCGTACGCGAGAGCGATGTTGCCAATGTTCTCATGGCCGTAGAACGAGCCGTCCGCCAGCGTGCCGTTCGTCCGAAAGAGGTTCCATGCATCGACGGCAAGGCGTCCCGCACCGACGGTGTTATCGAATCCGAACTGGGCGATGTAGCGATCGCCGGTGTTGTAGATGGATCCGGCGAGGTTGTCGTCGCCAAAGGTCGAATAGGTGAAGCCGAGTGTGACGCGGCCCGTCCCGACGCCGCGATCGATGCCGACCCGCGCACGGTATTCGTTCCCCGGCTGATAGTGCAGCACCTGGCCGCCGCCGGCGTCGATCGGGTTGTAAGCGGCCGACCGCCGCACGCTCGCGCCGGCTCCGAGATTCCACGCGCCGACCGGACGCGCGATCGCCATGCCGGCGGTGCCCCCAAAGCCGGTGCCCATGTTCGAGATGGGAAGCGCCAGGAAATCGCTGCCGATCAGGCTGGCCGCCGCGAGCTGTTCCTGCGACACGGTCGACTCGCCGTTCGGCAGATTGATTCCACCGGTGAGCACGATGAAGTCGTTTCCGATCACGTAGTTCGCCCGCACCTGCGTGTCCGTGAATCCGGAGATCGTGCTCGTTGTCGTCGTTCCGCCGGATGTCTGTTGGACGCGCGCCTGCGCGTACGCGCTGCCGACGTCGACGCTGAACGATCTGGTGATCGGCACGAGCGCGTACAACGGCACGGCGAGCTCGCTGATCCGCGTGCGCGCCGGACCGTCGATGGTGTACTGATAGAACTGAGGCACGAGCCGCACGGCGACGTCGTCCGGCGACTGGGCGAACATCAAGCCCGCCGGACACGCGAACGCGAGCGGCAACAGACGGCGCAGCATCATCGATCAGGGATTGTGAATCGGGATCGTCACGACCTGCACCTTGCCCGCGACATTGTCGCCGCCGGTTCCAGACGAGGGATCCTTGAGCGGTTGCGTCGCGCCATGCGTGGCACCACTCGTAGCCGCGGCGATCGGCGAGGGATTGATACCGTCGGCCATCGCGAGCGCCGATCCCGTGACGCTCGCCGGCGCGCCGCCTGATACGACCGATGCTCCTTCAGCCGTTCCGCGCAGCGCCGACTCGACGGAGCTGGTCGTCACCTGGCTGCCCGCGGAGAGCGAATGCGATTCGACCGACTTCTGATGCGCCGCGCCGAAGTTCGGATCGAGACGCGTCGCGTTGTCGAACAGCCGGCCGGCCGCGTCGAATCTGCCTTCGTCCTCGAGCTCGAGCCCGCGACTGTAGGCCAGAAACGCCGCGAGCGAGCGCGTCGGCCGCTGCTCGATCGCATTGCGTTCGGCGGTCGTCAGCGTGATGTGCATATCGGTGATCAGCCCGAGCGCGATGTCCTTCTCCATCGTGAAGAGCTGCTTCAGCGTTTCCTGATCGTTGGTCGTTCCGATCGTGCGCGCCGACGGAACGTCGGTAATCGTGGCGTCTGCCCGGAGCTGGTCGCGTCCGAGCTGCGAGATGCTTCCGCCGACCAGTCGGCCGGCTTGCAGAATTCGGCCGGCGCGAACGCCACTGCCCTCGGCAGTGGCGCCGCTGCGCTGGAGCGCCAGCTCGTCGAGCAGCATCTGAATGCGCGACCGGTCGAGCACCGTGAGCGCCGACGCGCGGCTCAGGTCCGTGGTCAGCAGCTCGGCAAACCCGCGCTCGAGCGGCTTGAGCGAGCTGTCGCTGCCGCTGAACTTGAACGGCAGCACGGCGATCGTCTGTGGAGAGCCCGGCGTGGCCGACAGCTCAGCCTCGCGCGCCAGCGCCTGCTTCAGCGCGGCGTCCGCTTCGGCGCGATTGAGCGTGGAGAGGCGCGCCGCGATCTGCTTTCGCACCGCCGGCGTGCGGCCGACCCTGAGATATCTCTGATAGGCGGCGCGAGCCGCGGGAACGTCGTGTTGGCCCTCGGCCGTCATGCCGAGGTAGAGTGCGGCCACGCCGTCCGTCGAGTCGGCGCCGACGGCCTGCTCGAGCGCCGTACGGGCGTCGGTGAGCCGGTTGGCCTTGAAGTACGCGATGCCGAGCGAACGCTGTACGCGCTCGGAGGTGGGATGTGCCGCGTGCTCCTGCTCCAGGTGCGCCACGCTGGATGCGCTTCCCGAGATTGCCGTGGCGCAACCGCTCGCCAGCGCCAGCGCCGCCATCACAGCTGCTCGACACGTTCGCATCCGGTTCACTCCTAGCGATCGGGGTCGAGCATGTCCTCGAAGCGCATCCACTGCGCGTAGAAGTACAGGTCGACGTATCCCGTAGGCCCGTTCCGATTCTTGAGCACCAGCAGCTCCGTGGCGCCCGCGATGTCGCGCGCCGGCTCGTACATGTCCTGCCGGAACAATCCTAGGACGACATCGGCGTGCTGTTTGATACATCCACGCCCCCCGAAATCGTCCAGCGCCGGCCGCCGGTCGGCGCGGGCAGCCAGATTGGGGAGGGGAGCTGTGACCAGAAGCGCAATCCCGGCAGTCATGGCGAGCTGTTTGAGGCGCCGGACCACATCCGCCGTGTCGTCGTCGATGCCAAGCTCGCCCGAGGCTAGCGCAGACATCGAATCCACGATCAGCAGGTCGATGTCGGGCAGTTCGCTGACGATGGTGCTGAGCGCCTCAACGCCGCCTTCCGCGATGCCATCGATGATCGGCAGATGCTCGCGAAGTTTCAGGGCGACGGCTCCCGCCTGTGCCCGGGTGGCTTCGTCCAGTGTGCCGAGGCGCAGCTCGTCGATGCGGGCGCGCGCTTCGATGGCGATCACGCGCTCGAGCACGCGCTCGACGGCCATTTCGGCCGTGAGGAAGGCGACGCGGGTGCCGCCCATCGACGCCCGAATGGCGAACGCCAGCGCGAGCGCCGACTTTCCGCTTGCCACATCGCCGCCGAGCACGATCAGATCGCCGCGCCGCACCCCGCCGCCGAGCATCTTGTCGAGGCTGGGAAATCCGGTTGCAAAGCTGCCGGTCGGAGGCTGGCCGTCCGTGACGGCATCGACCCGCGACAGCAGAACTGACAGCGGAGAGATATCGGTGGCGCGGCTCATGGCGCCCAAAATAGGATCAGAGCGCGCGGGCCGGCAAGGCAAACGTCCTTATTTCACAACCGCTTGCGCGCCGAGCGCGCGAATTAGCCGTGTCACCTCGGCCCTGCTGGCGGCGTCCAGAGAAGGTGCGACGACGTCGAACGCGGCGCTCAGCGCCCCCATCGTGGAGACCGAGTCATTGGCCGTCGCGTCGACGACCGCGAGGAGGGCGTCGCGAACCGGTGACGGCAGTGCGGTCATGGAAAGCCAGCTCCGGGCGTTTCGCGCCCGCTCAGTGCGCACTTCGACCGACAGCTCCCGACTCGGCTGGGTGTCGTCGGCAAGGCGCGCCGTGACGTACGTGCCAAGCACGATCTCTCGCTGCCCTCCGATCGGCGAACGACCGGCGAGCGTCGCGAGCGACGGGAAACGGAAGGCCGTGGGGGCGACGGAGTAGGGAGCGACGGGCGCGAGCACGGCTCAATCTTGCGCGCCGCCGGAGCAACCAGCAACAAGCAGCTCAGGAACTGGCACCTGGCACCTGGTTGCTAGCCACTAAATTCTACCCCATGGCGCCACGAATCCGCACCGCGTCCTCTGCCGAGCGTTCGTTATATCGCCGCCTGTTGGCGTTTCTGACGCCGCACTGGTGGCGCATGGCGGGGAACATCGCGTGCAGCCTCATCGCCGCGGGGCTCGACGCGCTGTCGTTCACGCTCCTGATCCCCTTTCTGAACGCGCTGTTCAACGCGCCGAGCCTCCTGCCGGCCGGTTCCGGCTGGGTCACGACGCTTCAAAAGCACACCGTCGGCGTATTCCTGGACCCCGCGCGGCCGCTGCGCGCGCTGGGCGCGATGATCGTCATCATCATGGCGCTGGTCGTGATCAAGAACGCGTTCGTCTGGCTGGCCGGCCAGCTCGGCGCCGGGCTGCAGGAGTACGTCACCCGCGATCTGCGCGACACCGTGTTCGCGCACATGCAACGGCTCTCTCTGCGCTACTTCCAGCGCACCAAGGCCGGCCAGATCATCTCGAAGATTCTGTCGGACACCGAGCAGACCAAGACGCTCGTCACCGAGCTGGTCACGCGCACGATCCAGAGTCTCGCATCGATCGTGTCGACGCTGGCGGTGCTGTTCGCGCTGAACGTGAAGCTCACGATCCTGTCGTTGGTCATCGCGCCGCTGCTCACCGCCGCGCTCCAGCCGTTGCTGCGCCGCCTTCGCCGCGGATATCGCACGAGCCGCAACGACTACGGCGAGATCACCAGCGTGCTGCAGGAAGTGGTGAACGGCGTGCGGCTCGTGAAGTCGTTCGGCGGCGAGCAGTACGAGGACGAGCGGTTCGGCGCGGCGAGTCATCGGTACTCGGACGGCATGGTACGCATTCAGCGCGTGTCGGCGCTGTCGCAGCCGCTCACCGAGGTCATCGGCATGGCGATCGCGGTGCTGATCCTCTGGATCGGTGCGCGCCAGGTGTTGAATCACGGTGGCATGGACGGCGCGACGCTGATCGTGTTCATGACGCTGGTCATGCGCCTGCTGCCGCCGCTCAAGCAGCTCTCGCAGACGCCGACGACGGCGCAGCAATCCCTTGCCGCCGCGGAGCGCCTGTTCGAGGTGCTCGACGAACAGACGGAAGCGCAACGCGACCACGGAACACGCGTGGTGCGCTCGCTCGACGACTCGATCGAGTTCCACCACGTGAGCTTCGCGTACGACGTCGAGCCGGTGCTGCAGGACGTGACGTTCACCGCGCGAAAGGGTGCCGTCGTTGCCCTCGTCGGTCCGAGCGGCGCCGGCAAGACCACGCTCGTCGATCTCATCGCCCGTTTCTACGAGCCCACGTCCGGCCAGCTGTTATTCGACGGCGTGGACAGTCGCGACATCACGCTCGACTCGCTCCGTGCGCTGACTGGCATCGTGAGTCAGGACACGGTGCTGTTCAACGACACGGTTCGCCGCAACATCGCCTACGGCGCCGCCGACCGGTTCACCGATCATCAGATCGAGCGTGCGGCCCGCGCGGCCAACGCCCACGACTTCATCATGGCGCTGCCCGCGGGCTACGACACCGTGCTTGGCGATCGCGGTACGCGTCTGTCCGGCGGCCAGCGACAGCGGCTGGCGATCGCCCGGGCACTGCTCGTCGACCCGCCGATTCTCATTCTCGATGAAGCTACGTCGGCGCTCGATACCGAATCGGAACGACTCGTGCAGGAGGCCGTCGACCGGCTGCTTACCGGCCGAACGGTATTCGTGATCGCTCACCGACTCTCCACCGTGGTGCACGCCGACCTGATTCTCGTGCTGGACCGCGGGCGGATCGTCGAGCGAGGCACGCACGCCGAGCTGCTCGCCGAGCGCGGGGCGTACTTCCGGTTGCACTCGCTCCAGTTCCGCGACGAACAGGTTCCGGCGAACGTCTGATATGCGCGTGCTGTTCTACCTGGCCGACATGGGCTGGTCGGGCTGCGCTCGCGCGACGTTCAGCCTCGCGCAGGGGCTCGCCGCGCGC